>JBDNGW010000060.1:0-3772 GCA_041689735.1 Leeuwenhoekiella sp.
AAGGAAAAAATCCAGTGATTACCGCAAACCTTGTTTGAAAATATTTCAAAAATTTGCGATCATCTGGTTAAACATGGAGAAATTCTTGATGAAAAAATCCTATTTAGTTTTTTAGGTACTAAATATTACAGTGAATTGGCAGGAGACGTATTCGATGGCAATGATGGAATGGCCGGTGTAAAAAGAAGTAATTGGGAAGGTGGCGTTCGCGTGCCATTGATAGCAAGATGGCCCGGAAAGATAAAGGCGGGGACAACTTCCAACGCTTTGGTGTCCAACTATGATTTTATGGCCACCATGGCGGATTTGGTTGATTTTGAAATCCCGGAAAGTAAGGACGGGGTGTCCTACCTCCCAGAGTTATTGGGGGAAACTTGGAAACAACACGATTATGTGGTTTACTCTTCGTTTATGGGTCCGGCAATTGTAACCAAAGAAGGTTGGAAACTACGATATTTTGCCTCGGATAGCATATTTCAACTGTACCATCTTCCGGATGATTATAGGGAAGAAAAAAACAGGTATGTGGGTAATGAGGAGATAGCTGAGAAATTGAAAAAAATATTGATTGAAGAGTGCGATGGAGATTTAAACAATGGCTGGTTTAAGGTAAGAAGGAATATTTTACCTTCCATTAAATCATGATTTTGGTCGCATATTAGGTTTAAACAATGACCAATTGTATTGTCGTTTTTATTACGACATATGGTGATTGGTCAAAGAAAAATATTTTGTAATGAAATTTAAGGAACAAACCCCCGATAAATTCTTGATTTCTGAATTGAAAAATGGAAGTGAGGAGGCTTTTGATTGTATTTTTAGAAGGTACTACAAAGGTCTATGTGCCTATGCCACCAACTATGTTTATGATCTTGACAAATCTCAAAGTCTTGTTCAAGATTGTTTTGTTAAGCTTTGGGATAACCGCAGTGGTGTGGAGAGTATAAAAAGTTTGCCAGCTTATATGTCTACCATGGTACGGAACAGATGTATAGATCATATAAGACAGGTTAGATCTTTGGAGAAACTTCACGAAAAATTGGAAATGGAAGTATTTGAGGTAAATGCAGAAAATACTTTATTGTCCCGTGAATTCGAGGAGATTCTTGTAAATGCCATATCTACCCTTCCTAAAAAGAGTAAAATGGCCTTTGAGTATAGTAGGTTTGAGAATCTTACCTATAAAGAAATAGCGGTTAAAATGAATATTTCCAGTAAGGCTGTTGAAGCCCTGCTCAGTAGGGCCCTAAGGTTGTTGCGTAAAGATTTGCAGCCTTATTTTGCTACTGTTATTCTTGCTATCTTATTCTTTACAACAAAATTGTAAACTTTCTTAGTTTAGTTCGTATGGGGTATTGGTGTGTCTTGATTGTAGTTTTAAATACAGTGGGCGATTAATTAAATGAAACTCAAATAAGTTTCTCCTTCTTTCCGCATTCCAATTCCTTTATTTCATCCAATAATTTTTCTTGGTACCTTGTCACTTATTTTGGATCAGTCCCAAGAGTCGTAAGTGAACTGGATAAAAAGGCAGAATAATTCATCTTTCATTTGTGTTTTGTTCTTTTTTGCATTGCTCAAAAACGATCAGAGTCGGAAAACAAAGGTGTGGGGTACCTTTGTTTGAAGGAGCTAGCCATAGCGATGGCCAACGTGCCTAGCGGCACCTCAGTATAAATGCATATCGTTGCATTTTCCGTTCGGTCCTGAGGTATTTTTTAGATTTAATCTAAAAACCGGTTTCAAAACTCCGCGCTTTTTTAAAAGAAAAAAACTGGATATCGGAGCTTCTCCAACGCGCCACCTGGCCCCTCTACGTAAATGTAAATCGTTACATTCACGTCTCGGTCCTATTCTGCGGTTAAGGGGGTCAACGACAAGCTTCTTTTTTGGGTTTTCGGTCTATTTTCAATTTCGTTTGAAATCAAGTGGTTTTCACTTTGGGGGATGGAAGCCGTCCATAAGCCCATGTTCACCTTAGTGAAAGCTGCTTGGACGGTGCGGCCGTGGAAAGTGCGTGGATTTACAGAAATTTAAAATTAGCCTAGATTTTTTTAATACTTTTTTCATCGATGGAAAAAAGTATTGTTTGGAACAACCGGGTATATTCCTAGGTTCGTATGCTATTAATAATTCTCTTTACCTATATCCTTTAAGATTAACCTCGTTTTTTTACTCAAATCCAGAGATTACAACAGAAGTAATTGGAAATTACTTCAAAGACTTCTTAAATTTTTTAACTTTTATATCAATTTTCAAAAATCACATAGGTTTTAAGCGTATCCCCTTTGTTTATTGAGGGAATTGCTGCTTATGCCCAATGATTTTATTGCGGGTTGGTCTTAGTTGAAATAAATAATTTAACCTTTTTTTCACATAAACGTAGGGTGTGGTCCTTTAAGGCTCGTCATTTAGTTGAACCACATTTCTAAAGCAATTGGAAAACAGCGAAAAAATTATAGAACGTATTATAGCTAAATCTTTTAAAGGTACGCTAGATTCTAAAGAACAGATTTCCTTGGACCACTGGATTTCTATGTCACAAGAGAACAAAAATAAATTTGAGGTTTACGAAAGATTGTGGAAAAGATCGGGCGAGTTGTTGTTATCCAATGCTATTGATGTAGAGGCATCTCTTTTAAAAGTAAAAAAACGTATTCCGAATTTTAGGATTAGAAAAAGATTTAATGTCTACAATTTTAAGGCGGCAGCCGTACTGGTTTTCACCATGGTCTTAGGGTTCTTGTTCAGTAATCTTATCGGTACAGACAATTTGTTTGGTGGCACATCGGAAATAGTGTATCAGGAGGTAAGGGCTTCCTATGGTACCCGTACCAAATTGCTTCTGGCAGATGGGACCAAGGTTTGGCTTAATTCGGGAAGCACCCTTCGGTTTCCTATTAATTTTGTTAATGCTGGGGAAAGGGCTGTAGAACTAAATGGCGAGGGTTATTTTGAAGTTGTTAAAAATGAATCAAAGCCGTTTATCGTTAATACGTCCGGCCTAGATGTAAAAGTGTATGGTACCTCTTTTAATGTTTCTGCTTATGATGAATATGACACAATGGAAGTTGCCTTGGTGGAAGGGAAAGTAAGTTTGCTGCAGGGTGAAAAAGGAGCGCAAAAGGAACTAATGGTGCTGAAACCTAATGACGTCGCAGAGTGTAATATGAGCGAGAAAAGATTATCACGTTCCAGTGATTCCAAGATGAGTAAGTATACGGCATGGAAAGATGGAAAAATTGTTTTTTATGGCGATCATATTGAAAAGGTTGTCAGTCGGTTGGAGAAGTGGTACAATGTTGATATAGAAATAGCCAATAAGGAACTTCAGGATTACAGTTTTACTGCAACTTTTAATGATGAATCCTTGCCGCAAGTGCTTAAGTTGTTAAGCTTGTCTTCGCCGATGGAATACAAAATTGTCCCATCTAAAAAAAATAAAGACGCTGGATTTAGTAAGAGGCAGGTGATATTATCAATGAAAATATAATAGAAGCAATGAAAATACTAACAGAAATAACCAAAACAACCGTGCCTATGATTTGTAATTAAAAAAAAACAGGAAAGTGTTGTAGCACTTCCCTGTCTAAAGTTCCCCTGAACTGAGAATTCAGGTTGTAAAATAGTATCAATTGGCTCTAGTTTAGAATGGCTATTATGGTTGAAATATCCGATTTTAGGTGTTTTGGATCCCTTTAGGGACGGAGCAAGAACAAAATGCCGAAAATCAGATCATTTTTTCCCCGGCCCTAAAGGGAATAATCGGATT
>JBDNGW010000061.1:0-2252 GCA_041689735.1 Leeuwenhoekiella sp.
ATGATTTCTACGGTTCCCATAGATAGTCTTTATCAGGGCTCTGGCACCCTTTTTTCTGGCGAAGAAACCGAAATTATCGTCAATTATACTGATCCTGCGCCTTCCCGAGATTTCTATCTGTTTTATTTGGATTTTGATTTTTACCTGCTCAGCGAGGATAGTTTTTACCAGGGGAATAGTTTTAGTTTTTCCTATTTTTATGAAAATCTTGAAGCAAATCAACAGGTGAATATAGAGATTCTGGGTGTTGACAAGTCATTTTACGATTATATGAACATAGTGATCGCTCAGACCGGGCAGGATGCCGCAGGCCCTTTTGAAGCGCCACCGGCAGAGGTAAAAGGAAATATTATCAATACCACGAACCCAGAAAATTACCCATTGGGTTATTTTGCCATCGCCCAGCAGTACAGCGATACGATCACTATTGAATAATCTACTGCTGAACAGAATCTAATTTTAATCCTTATTTTTAAGTTATGGAATTTATAAAAACAACCGAGCAGGACTCCAGTCACGATCATCTGGAACAGATGACTATCAAGGAGCTCTTACAAAAGATAAATAGCGAAGATCAGACGGTGCCACAAGCGGTACAAAAAGCACTTCCACAGATTGAAAAACTGGTCAAAAAGGTGGTGGAACAGATGCAAAACGGCGGCCGGCTTTTATATTTGGGAGCGGGAACTAGTGGTCGTCTAGGTATCTTAGATGCCTCTGAATGTCCACCTACTTTTGGCGTTCCTCATGACTGGGTCGTAGGTCTCATTGCCGGTGGCGATAAAGCCATACGCAATGCAGTTGAGTTTGCTGAAGATAGTAAGACCCAAGGCTGGAATGATCTGCAGGAATTTGATATAAGTAAAAATGATTTTGTGATAGGTATTGCCGCTTCTGGAACTACGCCTTATGTTGTGGGCGCACTTGCAGCTTGTAACGATAATGAAATCCCTACCGGATGTATTGTCTGCAATGCGGGAAGCCCCGTTTCACAAACGGCAAAATACCCTATAGAAGTGATCGTGGGCCCCGAATTTGTGACCGGCAGCTCGCGCATGAAAGCGGGAACGGCGCAAAAACTAGTGCTAAATATGATCTCAACAGCGGTTATGATTCAGTTGGGACGGGTACAAGGCAATAAAATGATAGATATGCAACTCAGCAATACCAAATTGGTAGACCGCGGCGAACGCATGCTCATGCAGGAGCTGAATATCACTCCAAGTGAGGCTAAAACCTTACTGGAAGAGCATAAAAACGTAAGAAACGCAATAGTCGCATCAACACAATAACATGGGAACGGATAAAGAAAAACTGATGAAAGGCCTGCAAACGCTTGCCACCTCCCTGATTTTTATTGTACTGGGGCCAACGCTTATTTATCAGGCATTCAGCAATCAGGAGCATTGGCTATATATTCCCGTTCTTATTGTGGGGCTTATCTGTTTTAGCGCCGCGATTTATTTTGGCTTTAAGGGGATTTCACGGATTATGAAATCGTTATTTGGGGAGTGAAGTTTGAGGTTTGAAATAGTAGGATTTTAGCTGAAAATAGTATTTCGTGGAAAAATATCATATATTAAAATAGATTTAAATTTTAATTCAAATTAGTTATGGATCTGTTAAGAAATAAGGTGACTGAATTATAGGCAGTTATTTTGTTTGACCACAAGGCAAAAAACGTAGGCATAGTCGTAGTGACGAGTATTTTCAACCTGCCAGCCAAGGCACGACAGGCAGGCGCAGTGGGCAAGCAAAAGAACACGTAGAAAAGGGCAGGTTATTTCTGTACAGATCCTATGTCTATTTTCTATCGCGGAATAATAATGAAAGCATTTGAGGATGAATATTTTTATCTCTTTTTTAAAAATTGAGAAATAATTCCTCCAACTCCCAAAGCTGTAATGACGGTTCCTCCCCATTCAAAACCTTTGTGAATTGTAAATGCTCCAAGAGCAACTATAAGAATGTAAATTCCAAAGGCAAACTATTGTCCTCTTAACCTTAGTGAAAAATCTTTTTCCATAAATTTCTCATCCATTCTATGTTGATGCTTTTGTTCATCAACAACCATTTTTTTCATCAAGTCGGTTAGAGAGGGATCTATATCATGGTATTGCGCATAATCTTCAGGACTTGGATAAGGCCCTGATTTTATCGAAATTTGTTGGGATACTAATTTGACAAGATTTCTAGCTTTATTTGTAGATTTTAATTCTGGAAAAGCTTTGAGCACTTGTTTGGTTAAAACC
>JBDNGW010000062.1:0-4843 GCA_041689735.1 Leeuwenhoekiella sp.
GATTCACCAACATCTTATGACCCCAAGTAATAGTTTGGTGGGGGATTCTTGGACAAATATTACATTAAGTCTCTCAAGAGCGGTAGTGGCCACTGAAAGATTAATGCCAGAAGCTAAAAACGGTAATGCAGAAGCTCAAGAGGCGCTTTACGAAATGATAGCGATAAAGGCATATCTCAATATGTTAGCGCTTGATAATTGGGGACTTGTATTCAAGAAAGAACGTTCAGAAGAAATATCCGTAATTCATAGAGGACAAGATGCCATTGATTATATAGAAAGCGAACTTTTATCCGTTGTGGATGTTATTAATAATGATAAAGGTCCGGGTAGATTTACCCAAGATGGCGTAAATGCCTTATTGGCACGTTTATATTTAAATGCCGCCGTTTATCGCAACCCATATGGCACGCCAGATTTTGCGCCAGCCGATATGGATAAGGTGATACAATATACGAACGATATTATTTCTGGTCCGTATTCATTATCTGCGGAATATTTTGAATTGTTCAATGATGATAACCATAGCAATCCTGAACTTATATTTGCCCTTGACCAGAGAGGAGTGCTTGAAACCGAACATAGCCGTTGGGCCTATTGGCCAATATCCGGCGATCTGATTCCAAGACCAGAACAACCAAGTTCACGCGGGACCGATGCTGTTGCGGCAACACCAGATTTTTATCAAACTTGGGTAGATGCCTACGGAAATGTAGACCCGGCAGATGCCGATGCCCGTTTTTTTCAAAAAAACACGATTATACCTGAAGACCTTAAAGATCTTACAGGGGTAACCCCAGAAAATGATTCAGAGCATTACTATTGTGTAGATGCTGAAGAATTTGAAATAAACAGAGGAATGCTTCGAGGTGTACAATGGGGTCCAAGAAAAGATGATGGAGGTAATATTTTGACCTGTGATGATGGAAAGGTAAGAATATATCCCGTTATCAAGACAAAAGATAGGGATGCAAATCAAGTTTATGTTGACCATACCCTCAACGTAGATTTTACTGACGAAGGTAGTTTACACAACACGGGATACAGATTTTCAAAATATCAATTTAGCCACACCGCTACCAATTGTTGTTCGTACAGCAGTGTAGATCTGGTTTTAATTCGCTTGGGAGAGATCTATTTGATGCGTGCCGAGGCCAAATTGAGAAATGGTGATAACGCTGGAGCTTTAGCCGATGTCAATACCTTAAGAACTTCAAGAACCGCTAGACCAGAACAGACTCCCGGCGCCTTGAGTTCTATTGATCTGGATGTGTTGTTCCGTGAAACCGGATTTGAACTATATTGGGAAGGTCTTAGAAGAAACTATCAAATTCGGTTTGGCAAATATGAAGACAACTGGACTGGAAAAACCGATAGCGATGTCAACAAAAGATTGTTCCCGATACCTCAACAAGCAATTGATGGTGCCTCCAGCGAAGCGGGATTTTTAGTACAAAACCAAGGATATTAAACGAATATAAAACAGTAAAAGAAATGGTAAGAAATAAAATTTCTTGCCATTTCTTTTACTACATATTTAAACAAATGAAAAATTAAACCATTCTAAAATCCAACTCCATGAAGTCCTTATACATAGTATTTTCACTGTTTATTTCCCTACTTGCTCTCCATTGTTCAGGGTATAAAAATAACCTGAAGGACATTAACCTGAACCAAATTCAGGTTATTGGAAGCCATAATAGCTATAAGATTGGCATTGAGAAGCCACTTTTCAACTATTTATTGGAAAAAGACGCTTCTTTGATTTCATTGGAATATGAACATATTCCTCTAACGGAACAATTAAATTTAGGACTGCGTGGCTTGGAGCTTGACGTTTATAGTGATCCTGAAGGAGGTTATTATTCTGATCCCAAAGGGTTGGAATTAGTAAAATCCCTTGGAGCAGAACCAAAACCTTTTGATGTAGAGAAAAAGTTGCAGACTCCCGGACTAAAGATTTTTCACGTTCAGGAAATCGATTTTAGAAGCAATCAACTTGTGTTTAAGGATGCCTTGAAAGAGTTGAAAAAATGGTCTAAAGCGAATGATGGACACACCCCGGTAATAATTACCATAAATGCCAAGGACGACGAAATACCTCAGACCAGAAAGCCGCTCCCTTTTACTGCTGAAGCTTTAAAAAGTATCGATGTAGAAATACGGGAAGTGTTTTCCGAAGAACGTTTAATAACTCCAGATTTAGTAAGGGGTAATTTTGAAACTCTAGAGCAAGCGGTTTTAAAAAATGGATGGCCTGAATTGAACAAATTAAAGAACCGGTTTTTATTTGTACTGGATGAAGGAGATGAGAAAACCGATCGATATTTGGAGAAATCTCCCAATTTGAATGGCGCTGTATTGTTTGTCAATAAAGAAGCGCATGATCCCAATGCAGGTTTCAGGATCATAAACGACCCCGTTAAAGATTTTAAAAAGATAAAAACCCTGGTAAAATTGGGTTATATGGTGCGCACGCGTGCCGATGCAGATACCAAAGAAGCAAGGGAAAACGATTATACCAGGTTTGAAAAAGCTAAGGCGTCCGGTGCGCAGGTCATTACTACAGATTATTATCTGCCCAGTTCCCTATTTAAATCAGACTTTAAAATCAATTTTAAAAACGGTGTTTATGAAAGGATTAAGCGCTAAAACTCGTAAATAAATTTCACAAACAATAATTCTGTACAGAACTGGCCCCTATTTTTTCAAAAGGAAAAGGAAAAGGAAAAGGAACAGGAACAGCTTTCTGGCGAAATTTATAAATCAATACGATCTACAACAAATTAATGCAGTCCATAAAATAAAATTATAGAATGAATAATTCAGTTTATTTACGTTTCGTTATTTTACTCAGCTTTTTTTCAATCTCAGTATTCGCCCAGACCGATTATAAAATTCATTCGCACAACGATTATGAGCAGGAATTTCCGTTTTGGAATGCGTACGTAAACGGACTTTCATCTATAGAAATCGACGTTTTTTTACGTAACGGTCAGTTATATGTAACGCACGCAGAAACCGAAATTTTACCAGAAAACAGCATCGAAAACCTGTATTTAAATCCGCTTTCCGCTTTGGCGAAAAACGGAAAATTAAGGGAAGTTCAGATTCTGGTCGATGTTAAGTCTGATCCATATAAAACTTTGGAAAAACTGGTCAAAACCATTGAAAATCGACCAGAATTGGCTAAAAATCAGAACCTACATTTTGTGATTTCGGGCAACCGCCCAAAACCTTCGGAATATAAAAATTACCCTGATTTTATTCAATTTGACCATCAAAACCTCGCTGATCTCAACGCGATCGATCTAGAAAAAGTGGCTTTGGTAAGCGTAAGTTTTTCCAAATATTCAGTTTGGAATGGCTTGGGAAGAATGACCGAAGAAAATCTCGCAAAAGTAAAGGCAGCAATAGAAAAAGCGCATTCTGTAAACAAACCCTTCCGTTTTTGGGCTGCGCCAGATACAAAAACCGCTTGGAGCCGTTTTGCCGCGTTGGGCGTAGATTATATCAATACAGATCATCCCGCGCAGGCCGCGCAATATCTGGCAACGTTAAAGGACAGAACGTTCGCAATTGAAAATCCCATCGCGGTTTATAAACCCAAATATGAATATGATAAAGAAACTATACCAAAAAATGTGATTTTGCTCATTGGCGATGGCAATGGTTTGAGTCAGATCTCGGCCGCGCAGATTGCCAATGGCGGTTCGCTTACGGTGACGCAGTTAAAAGATCTGGGACTTGTGAAAACGGCTTCGTATGACGATTTGATCACTGATTCTGCCGCGGGAGCTACTGCAATGGCGACCGGTAAGAAAACGAATAACCGCGCAATAGGAACCGATCCAGACGGGAAAAAGCTGAAAAACCTGACCGAAATCCTCGCGCAGCACAACTTCATCAACGGACTTCTAACTACAGATAATATTACCGGCGCAACGCCTTCCGCGTTCTACGCCCACAATCCCGAACGTGATGATAGCAATGGTATTTTAAAGGATTTGAATGCCAGCAACATTGATTTTTTTATGGCTGGCGGAAAGCACAATTCTGATAAGATCGAAAAAGCATTCAAGGTTCAAAAATTGACCGATTTTAACCGAATATCGGGTAAAACAGCCGTTTTTATTGGCGACGAAAAAGTTGAATCTATAGAAAATGGGCGCGGTGATTTGTTTCCGCAAAGCGTAAAAAAAGCGCTAAATGTTTTGAGCAATCAGCAGAAACCTTTCTTTCTAATGATCGAAGGAGCACAGATTGATAGCAATGGCCACACCAATAATGTAAGCGGCATTGTACAGGAAATGCTAGATTTTGACCAGGCAATCGCCGTAGCCCTTAAAATAGCCGATGCCACTAAAAATACGCTGGTGATCATTACCGCAGATCATGAAACTTCTGGTTTTGGGATTTTACAGGGAAGTATAGAAAATCATGCGCTTGAAGGCGGTTTTCTTACTAATGATCACACCGCGACCATGGTACCGCTTTTCGCTTACGGTCCACAAGCGCAGCATTTTCAAGGAGTTTATGAGAATACTGAGATTTTTAATAAGATTTTGGACGCGCTGAAAATTGAAGCAGTTGAAAAATAACAGATCCGTAGTTAAAGCCGTTATCCTGCATTTATTTTCTTCAGAAGTTCCTCCCGTTTTTTCAACTTGTCTCCGACGAGGGAAACGAGAGGAATACATAGTGCCGATAGGCCTTTAGATTTGCATTTCAGATATAACCCATGATGATGATGATGATGAAAAAAGGGGGTCGGGGGGAGACTCATAAGTTGCTGAAATGTTCATAACTTTAATGTAAACAAAAAAGAACGGGGTGAACTTAA
>JBDNGW010000063.1:0-4445 GCA_041689735.1 Leeuwenhoekiella sp.
ATGCTATTTCTCATGTGCAGAAGAGAGCCATGAAATAGAACTCTTAGAATTAAAATGCGAATATTTAGAGAATCCAATAGGGATTGATGTGCTTTCACCTCGGTTAAGCTGGAAAATTAAAACCACTTCGGATCATATTATCAACCAAGAACAAGTAGCCTATCAAATTTTAGTTGCCACCTCTCCCGAAAAATTATCGGAAGTTGATGCGGATCTATGGAATACTGGCAAAATAATTTCGGACTCCAACAAACAGATTACCTATCAAGGAACGAAATTAAACAGTAAACAAAAATGTTATTGGAAAGTAAAAATCTGGAATAACGAAAGCAATTATACTGCTTGGAGTGAAGTGGCAAAATGGAGTATGGGTCTTCTCGAAGATTCTGATTGGAGTGCGGAATGGATAGGTGATAAACCTGATTTGGCCCAAAAAGGGTACAAGGATTACCTTGCCGACTACCATTCCAAAAATGTGGTACCTAAAAACATTCTTCCGGTACCACCATCTTCCCCAATGCTTAGGAAACGCTTCAATGTGACTAAAGAAGTTAGTGACGCGATGTTATATGTTAGTGCATTAGGGTACTATGAAATTGGGCTTAATGGCAACAAGGTTGGGAATCATGTGCTGTCTCCTGAATGGACAGATTATAACAAGCGGGTACAATATCAGACCTATGATGTAACCCAAAATCTGGAAAATGGAGAAAACGCACTATTTGCAATTTTAGGGGATGGCTGGTATTTGGGGATGTTGGGTCCAACAAAATGGCATGCAGATTATCCTAGGAGAGGGGTCTATGGAAATGACCGGAGACTGATAGCGCAATTAGTCATCAATTATATGGATGGGACCAAAGAGGTTATTGACACTGATGAGTCTTGGAAAATAAATAGTGATGGGTATATAATTTCCGCCGACAACTTTTTGGGGCAGAAAATCGATGCCAGGAAAATTCCGTCTGGTTGGAGGAACATTGAATTCGATGATGCTTCATGGACAAATGCCTATGTTGATGCCGGTTTACAGAAAAATCTGGAGGCACAGAAAAATGAGCCCATACGTGTTTATAAAGAATTTGAGCCAGTTGAGATAATGGAAATAGGGGGTAATTTTATTGTAGATTTTGGCCAGAATCTGACCGGTTGGACAAAGCTTAAAATTCAAGGTAATAGGGGGGCATCCCTAAAAATAAGACATGGCGAAATGCTTAATGAAGATGGTACACTTTATACTGCAAATTTAGGAGCTGCCATACAAGAGGATGATTATATCCTCTCAGGGAAACAGGATGTGTTCGAGCCTTCTTTTACGTATCATGGATTTAGATTTATAGAGGTGTCAGGTTTAGATCAGGCACTTGATAAAAAAATGATTTCGGCATTGGCAGTTGCGTCAGACCCTGAAATTACAGGTGCATTTGAGTGTTCGAACCCTAAATTGAACCAATTATGGCATAATATAGTATGGACACAGCGCAATAATATGACTAGTGTACCAACTGATTGTCCACAACGTGATGAAAGAATGGGGTGGATGGGGGATGCACAGGTGTTTTGCCAAACCAGTATGTTCAGTATGGATATGGCCGCTTTTTATACAAAGTGGATAAAAGATATTCGTGATGCCCAATCTGAAAGGGGAACATTTCCTGATATTGCCCCACATGCCAACAAACCGGATATTCGTTTCAGCAATGCTCCTGCTTGGGCCGATGCCGGGGTCATCATTCCTTGGAGAATGTACCAGAATTATGGTGATAAAGAGATTCTAATTGGTCATTACGATGCCATGAAAAGATATTTGGAAAACATTACGAGGCAAAACCCTAATCATATATGGCTGAATGATGTAGGTAACAATTACGGAGATTGGTTAAATGCCAATACAATAATCGCGGAAGGATATTCCAATGAGAGAGGGGAAGTTCCGAAAGATGTATTTGCAACCGCATTTTATGCAAATTCCGTAAAACTTTTTGCCAAGATAGCGGTAGTTTTGGACAAAAAGGAGGATGCCAAAACCTATCAAGTGTTATATGAAAATATTCGCAACAAATTCAATGAGGCATTTGTGGATGAGAACGTTAGGATAAAGGGAAATACCCAATCTGCCTATGCCTTGGCACTTAATTTTGATCTGCTGCCCAAGGAGAAGCAAATAGTCGCTTTTGAACATCTTATTGAATGCATTGAAGAATATGATTATCGCATTTCTACTGGCTTTGTAACAACCATTATGTTGATGAAGGAGTTGGTAAGGCGGGGAAGAGTTGATATTGCATACAATCTTATAGAGTCGGAGAGGTTCCCTTCTTGGATTTATTCTATTGATCAAGGTGCCACGACGATATGGGAAAGGTGGGATGGCTATGTAAAAGGAAGAGGATTTCAGAATCCCGGTATGAATTCGTTCAATCACTATTCTATTGGTGCGGTCGGAGAGTGGATGTACAGGATTATTTTAGGAATAAATCCAAGTGAAGAACATCCAGGATTTAAACATTTTACCATTAAGCCTCAGCCAGGGGGAACCTTAACCTGGGCCAAGGGAAGTTATAAATCAATAAACGGATTGATTTCATCTGAATGGAGAAAAGATAAAAAACAATTTAAACTTGATGTAGAAATACCTGTAAATACCTCAGCAACTATAATTCTTCCTGTAAATCGAAACGCCCCGATCAAATTAAATTCAAAATCGTTAGCTGTTGAAATGATCAATAGAGATCACAATATGGAAAATGAAACAGCAATAGATTTGGGGTCTGGAAAATACAGTTTCGAGGTATCATATTATGATTAGGAAT
Organism: Leeuwenhoekiella sp.; assembly: GCA_041689735.1. Taxonomy (GTDB): domain Bacteria; phylum Bacteroidota; class Bacteroidia; order Flavobacteriales; family Flavobacteriaceae; genus Leeuwenhoekiella. Next base: position 2,814 of record JBDNGW010000063.1, read on the forward strand.
ATATTTCAGAATAACTGAGAAAGGAATTAGATAAAAAGTTTATTTTGAATTTTTTAGAACTGACAGACTTATAACTGCCATGGGGAATGAATTATCACTCTTTGTCGAATGGCAAGGTGAATCGCCGCTTGCTAACCCCGCTGCTTTCCGGTTATATCGCAATAATGGTTAAGTTGCCAAAAGAATTTGGGAATGTTTTAGGAAGTACGAGAAATTGATGATTCTACAACTTTCTAAAACTTAACCATAAGAATTAAAGACCCAATGGGAATAAATCAGGTGGAGATTCAGGTAATTATTTTATTTACGGCTCTTTGCGAGATTTGGCCGTTTTATCAGGAAAACTAAGGTCAACTGTTTATGAGAAACACTATATAATGTCAAAGTGTTGGTTTACCTGCCTATCACAACCGATAAAAAGCCTGAGGCAATAAACATTAACGGTAAACTTTATTTCAAAAACGGTGAAATGACATCGGGTGGTAAGTTTGAAGGAAATTACTATTTGGTTTCCTTAGAGCAAGGCAAGTATGCCGGAGAAATAAAATATTGAATTCTATATAAAGACAAAAAGTCTTAGAAATAATTGAAGTATTATGAATAAATACCTATTGCTATTAGTTATAGTATTATTATGTTTTAGCGCTAACGCGCAAATCACTGTGGGCGCAGCATTCTGTGAGAACAGAACAAACCCTTATGGAGTTAATTTAAAAGACGTTGTTTTTTCTTGGGAATTGGAGAGCGAGGGAAAATCTGTTCTTCAAACCGCTTATCGGTTGGTGATTTCATCTTCAGAAGAGAAACTAAACGCCAATAATTTTGATGTATTTGATACTGGAATTATAAAAAGTTCACAATCCATCCAAGTTGGATATAAAGGTAAAGTCTTGCGCCCGGCCTTCACATATTATTGGAAAGTAAAGGTTTGGAACCATAAGGAACAGAATTCCAATTGGAGCGCCAATCAATATTTTACTACAGGATTATTCTCAAAGAGCGACTGGAAAAATGCGAAATGGATAGGCTTTGAAAAATTTCCGGATTCGATGCGAGTAGTACCTTTCGTTCATGGAAAAATGCAAAAGGATAATCTACATATCGTAAAAAATGCAGTATCCCCTTTATTGAGGAAAGAATTCACGGTTTCAAAAAAATTAGACCGTGCCTTATTTTTCGTAAGTGGTCTGGGCCATTATGAAGCAAGTGCGAACGGTTCTAAAATTGGAAATTCATTTTTGGCCCCAGGATGGACCAATTATGACAAGACCGTTTTATATAACACTTACGATATTACTTCCCAATTACAAAAAGGTAAAAATACCTTGGGCGTTGTTCTTGGCAGTGGTTTTTATAATGTTTCACAAGAGCGTTATGCAAAAGGTACGGGTGCTTTTGGAAATCCTAAAATGATCGGGTTGCTTAAATTGAGTTATGAAGATGGCACTTATGACTATGTTGTATCCGACAATAATTGGAAAACGAGCCAGTCGCCCATAACCTTTAATAACATGTTTGGAGGAGAGGATTATGATGCGCGATTGGAGCAATTGGGTTGGAACACAAACTCATTCAAAGATAAATCATGGAGACCGGTTGTTGTAGTAAGGCCTCCTATTGGAAATTTAGTTC
>JBDNGW010000064.1:0-4808 GCA_041689735.1 Leeuwenhoekiella sp.
GTTTATTTTGGTTTTGGATAGCGATGACTTTTTTGAGTATCAATTTTGCGAAATAGCAATAAATCTCTTGAAACTTGAAAAAGTAAATTTAGTTACTTGTAAAGCTTTGCTTCATTTTGAAGATGGTGCACAGCGTATTTTTACTCCTGCCGGCGGGAAATTAGAAAATTTTCTGTTTTCTAATAGCGCTATTGGAAATGCGTTATTTAAAAAAGTAGATTGGCAGCAAATAGGCGGTTATGATGAGAAAATGCGGCAAGGTTGGGAAGACTGGGAATTTTATATCCGGTTGATGCAATTAGGTGGTCGCTGCGAAGTTATTCCAGAAGTGCTTTTTCATTACAGAAAGCGAGATAATACGACTACAGATAAAGCAAACAATAAAAAATATGAATTGTATAAATACATTTTCACCAAGCATAAAAAACTATATATTAATCATTATGATGAATTAATTGATTTTTTGCTAAATAGAATAAAACAAGAAGAACAGGAAAAAATTAAAAATAGAAGTCGGATAGAATTTTTAATAGGAAAAAAAATACTTGCTCCCATTCGATTTTTAAAGTCAAAATTAAAATGAACCCCAAAATCAAAATCCTACTCGCCACCTACAACCGTGCTCATTTAATTGAAGAGATGCTTCATTCCATTCAAAAGCAAACATACACGGACTTTGAGTGTTTAGTGACCGATGATAATTCGATAGATAATACTACAGAAGTCGTCGAGAAATTTTGTGAGCAAGATCAGCGCTTTAATTATTTAAAGAAACCTCAGAAATATCCACCTGGACTTTCGTCCAACAGAAATTTTGGACTGGATAGCGCAAGGGGGGCTTTCATTGTTTTTTGTGATGACGACGATGTCATGCACCCACAACATCTGGAAACCTGTATGCATTTTATAGAAAGTGATCATGTTGATTTCGTCCACTTCAGAAAACAATCGTTTACAGATAAAATCCCTGATAGAAATAAAGTTTCCGTTTTAGATTTGGAACAAACAAAAATAAGCGAGGAGCATATTGCCGATGTAATAAACCAAAAACTGGCGCTAGCCTCTTGCACAGTAATGTGGAAAAAAAAAGCGATTGGGGAGGAACGTTTCAAGAAATACCTTAACTATGCCGAAGAATGGGAGTTTTACACGCGCTTAATACTTAATGGTGCAAAAGGAGTGCAAATCGACGCGATTTTATATTTTAACCGCAAACACCCCAACTCAAACACTGGAGAATTTTTTTTAGGAAGTAGTAAACGAATGCAATCTAAAATTGAAGCTTCAAAACTAATCATTACTAATCTGAATAAAAACAAATCCTTAAGTCCTGAACTGATACATTTTTTTTGTTGGGAAAGCGTACGTTATAAAAGTGTAGCTTTATTTCAGCACTTGACTAAACAATCTTCACTATCTAAGATTGATAAATTGAAAGTAAGAGCATTATACATAGGAAGTCCACTCATTAAAGTTTGGCTACGCAGCAGGAAAAAATTAAATCAATGAGAAGCGGAAAAAACCCTCAAAAGGATGATTATCGGGTAAATCTTAGAACAAATCATAGAGTGATAATGGTGATTTATATACCAGAACTCTCTGGCTATTATGAGAAAATGTATGAAGTACTAAAAGTTTCAGTACGATCCTTGATTAAAACCTTGCCTATAACCTCGGCCATCACTTTGGTTGATAACGGTTCTTGTGAAACCGTGAGAAATTTTTTAATTGACTTATATAATCAGAACAAGATAGAAGCACTTACACTATTAAGAGAGAATATAGGTAAGATAGATGCTCAAATTGGTGCTGCTAGGGCGGCAAGGGAGCCTTTGTTAACTTTAACAGATTGCGATATTTTATTTAAGGAAAATTGGGTTGAAGAAACAATTAAGGTATTCGAAAAATTCGAAAATGTTGGTTCGGTAGCTCCATATCCGAGTCGGCGGAGTTTGACATATTTTACCTTTTCAACACTTAAAAGTATTTTTTTAGGGATAAACAGGTTGAAATTTCAATCCGTTCCTGAGAATTTCTTTGATTATAATATCTTTCTTAAAAGTATAAACTGGAAAAATGAAACCAATGAAAATGCATTATGGCCAGTTATCGACAAAAAAGGATACAAAGCAATTGTAGGTAGCGATCATCAAATACTTACATTGCGGAGTAGTATTTTGTTTGATTTTTCACCACATCAACCATCCTTTATTAAGGTAGGCAACAAATCAGAAAACACGTATATTGATTTGCCAATAGATAAAAGTGGTGGACTCAGGTTATCAACCTATGCGTACAATGCCCATCATATGGGAAACGAGCTGGAATCTTGGATGTTAGATGTTGTGGACAGATTAAATGATAATAATGAAACTCTTCTTTTAAATATCGAACCTTTAAAAATCCGTTCAAATAACTCCTTTCGCTATAAACTGGAAAAGAAATTCTTGAAAATTTGGGTCAACGCAAAAATTCCTTCTACATATCACAACCATAAAAAAATAAATTGAAAACACTCATCTGTTTCGGCACCCGCCCCGAAGCCATAAAAATGGCCATGCTCTGCAAGGAGTTTGATGCTAGGCAGATGCCGTACAAACTCTGCCTGACCGCACAGCACCGCGAAATGCTGGATCAGGTGGTACAGTTCTTCCAATTGACGCCAGATTATGATCTTGACCTGATGCAGCCAGATCAAAGCCTGAACGCACTGGGTTCAAGAATTTTGACCGCTATAGATGCGATTTTGGCTCAGGAGCAATTTGATCTGGTGCTTGTGCACGGCGATACCTTGACCTCTACAATGGTCGCATTGGCCGCCTTTCATAGGGAAGTTCGTGTGGGGCACGTGGAAGCCGGCTTGCGTACATACGATAAAAAATCCCCATTTCCGGAAGAATTAAACCGCCAATTAACCGGTAGAATAGCAGAATATCATTTTGCGCCCACACGCACTGCTCAGGAAAACCTGCTTCGGGAAGGCGTTCTTAAAAATAATGTTCTTGTGACCGGAAACACAGTTGTGGACGCCTTGAATTGGACATTGGAAACCATAAAAATCACACCAGATTTATCAGCAATTACCGCAATAAAAAAACAATTGAACCCAGCCAAGAAGCTTATTCTGGTAACCGGTCACCGTAGGGAAAACCTTGGAGTTGGTCTTGTAAATGTTTGTACCGCGCTATTGCAAATTGCCCGGCAGCCCGATGTTGAGGTTGTATTTGCAATGCACATGAACCCTAACGCAAAAGACATAGTCATTGAAATGCTTAATAATAAGCCCAATATTCACCTTATTCCAGCGGTGGAATATCCCGTATTTGTATGGCTTATGAGTAAAGCCAGTGTCATTATTTCAGATTCGGGCGGTATTCAGGAAGAAGCACCTTCCTTAAACGTCCCCGTTGTCGTTACCCGTAACACTACAGAGCGACAAGAAGGTGTTGATAAGGGATATGCGCATCTCGTGGGAACAGATAGTGAAAAAATCGTGGAAGCAGTGAACCAACTTCTTAAGAGTCCGACCGACCGGCCGCTGTTTAAAAATCCCTATGGCGATGGCAAAGCGTCCAAAAAAATTACCGATTTTATAGAAAACCTAAGCCTTTGATTCCCCAAAAAAACATACTGGTTCTTGCCGAGACCATTGATGCTGAAAAAAGTAGCGCCGGCAAAGCAAATAGAGCACTGGTGGAAGCGTTACGAACCAGCGGATTTCTGGTCAAAATACACCATTTTTCGCATATTTCAGTCGATATTCCGAAGGTTAAAACCATTCTAATTTCCGAAAAAAAGACCGATATAAACTATATATTAAGCAGAACGCAACGTGTTTTTCAACGGTTTACGGGTAAAAATTGGTCAAAACGCCTTGAAAGTAGGTTTGGTTTTTCGTTTACATTTAAAAATGATGTAAACAGTATGGTTTCCGCCCTGCGGAAGGAAAAATCAACCGATTACGATTTGGTCATCACCTTGAGCAAAGGCGCCAGTTACCGTACCCACGCAGCGCTTTTAAAATTACCGAAATGGTACAGCAAGTGGCTGGCGTACGTACATGATCCATATCCGTTTCATTGGTATCCACCGCCCTATGAGTGGTTTGAAGCGGGACATAAACAGAAAGAACGGTTTTTTACCGAAGTGGCAGAAAAAGCTAAATGGCTGGGATATCCCTCTCAGTTGTTGGCAGAATGGATGGGGCAATTTCAGGATTCTTTTAGGGAAAAGGCCGTCATTTTGCCGCATCAGCTATTGGATCAGCAGCCTGTTTCCGAAAATTTTCCAGCATATTTTAATCCGTCAAAATTCACCGTTTTACATGCGGGCAATTTGTTGAAGCAGCGCGATCCGTTCCTGTTGCTTGCGGCTTGGCAGCTTTTTTTAAAGCGGAATCCACGGGCGCAGGAAAACGCACAATTGCTGTTATTGGGCTCGGCTTCCTACCACGAACCGCAATTGACCAAAAAGTGTAAAACCATTCCTTCAGTTTATAAGAGTGATGGCTACGTAAACCATTTGGAAGTAAAGGCAATGGAACATGCGGCATCGGTAAATATAATATTGGAAGCCGTTAGTGATACAAGTCCGTTTTTACCGGCAAAATTCCCCGGGTTAGTACAAGCCAACCGGAAAATCTTCCATTTAGGGCCAAAAAACAGCGAATCCAGGCGATTATTGGGTAAAAATCACCGATTTTTAGCAGAAGCCAATGACGTAGAGAAAATCGCAGAACTTCTCGCCGAACTTTTTAAAATGTGGAAGGAAAACCCAGTAGAATTAAAGTTAAACAGAACGGATTTAGA
>JBDNGW010000065.1:0-2087 GCA_041689735.1 Leeuwenhoekiella sp.
ATATCAACTTGGCGGTCGTCTTTGGCGAGAAGGATCAAGATGCCGTTATCTTCTTTCGCCTGGCCAATGCCCCATTCTTGTCCCCATTTTGCCCCTAGCATGCTAATGTCCTCGCCTTTGGAGGAACCGATTATTGCTACAACCATTTGGGTTGAGGTAGTATCGCTGTACTTGACCAATTTATTTTCAAGATTGGCTTTTTCAGAAGCACTGAGCAGGCCTGCATAATCATAAACGCTGGTTTGTAGATCAGGTTTTGGCGGCACATCGTATTGCGCCATTAGCGTTCCACTGGCAAAAAACACCAATAAAAGAGCAAAAATTAGTTGAAAAGAGAAGTTTTTTAGGTTTTTCAAGAAACGGTTATTTCGTCAGGAAGTTCATTGCGGTCATTGGTATCCCAGGGGAAATAGGTATGCAATTGTTCGCCAGCACTGGCAATCCCTTCGATTAGACCTTGTTTAAAACTTCCTTGTTTAAAATGCGATTGCATTAATTCTTTTGTGGATTCCCAGAAGTTGGCAGGTACTTTCCCGTTGATCCCGCGATCGCCACAGATGGCAAATTTTCGGTCTTCAGTCGCGACATAAAAAAGGACACCGTTCTCCGCTTTGGTATTGTTCATCTTGAGTTCCTGAAAAAGCACTTTTGCACGTTCCAGCGCTACACCTTTCACATTGCGTTCCAAGTGCACGCGTATTTCGCCGGAAGTCCGTAATTCGGCCTGGCGTATGGCTTCCACCACCGCTTCCTCTTCACTTTTCGTCAGAAATTCTTTTACACTGGCTTTCATCTGTCTAGCTATTACTTGTGCCAAAATCAACTTTAGGGGCAGCACTTGCGCCTTCATCAGCTTTAAAGTATCCTTTTTCATCAAACCCAAAAATACCGGCCGCAATGGTATTGGGGAATTTTTTTATGTACGTATTATAATCCTGTACCTCGCCGTTAAAGCGGTTACGCTCTACATTAATACGGTTTTCGGTGCGTTCGAGTTCGTTGATGAGCTCTTTAAAATTCTCATTGGCCTTCAGTTCCGGGTAGCGCTCCACGGTAACCATAAGGCGGGAAAGCGCGGAAGACACACCGCTTTGTGCCTGCTGGAACTGGGCCAACTGATCTGGTGTAATGTTAGATGGATCTATCTGAACGGAAGTCGCTTTCGCGCGTGCCTCGATCACCTGGGTAAGGGTTTCCTGCTCAAACTGTGCGTAGCCTTTTGCGGTACTTACAATGTTCGGGATGAGATCAGAACGGCGTTGATAGGAACTTTCAACATTCGCCCACTGGCCAGTGGCTTCCTGATCCTTTTCTACCATGGTGTTATTCATGCCACCTATCCAAAATCCGAAGATGACGATGATGCCTACTATGACAATAATGGGTATAAGTGATTTTTTCATTGGTTTAGGTGGTTTTTAGTGCCTAATGGGTCTTTTAATATAGCGCGAAGTTACAGTTTTCAGCAGGATTTAAAGGTAATTATAATCACAGATTTTCCTTAAAGAAAAAAGCGGATCACAGCGTGCAAAATCATTGCTGAATGAACAGAGACAACTGATTCCCCCCACCAACTTTTCCAAAGTCCTCAAACTTTGGAAAAGATAAAACTCCTATATTCAAAAAGGTTTTTACTTCATTTGAAATAGAATAATTAGCATTGCTATTTACATCCAAAAAAGGTGACAATTTAAATATATCCGAGCTCAAAATAAGTTTATCCGCTTATCCGCTTAGATATCTATTCTCTTTTTTCTATTGTTCTCTCTGAACTCTGAACTCTAAACTCCTAACTTTTTTCACTCTTCTCTGTTTTCTATTCTCTTTCTTTTCACTTCCCGCTCTCTGAACTCTTCACTCCTAACTCTTCCCACTCTTTTCTCTATCATTTTGCTCAAACTTATAAGAAAGGCGGTCTCGATAACTTGATAATTTATTTGAACATACTTCTTCTCGATACATCCCGATGAAAAATCGGGACACTCGAAGTGACATGATCATTCATTATATATTTTTTGCTTTACGATATATTTTTTCTCAATTTTCATTTATCTTCTCTTTCTTTTCAACTCTCACTCTCTGAACTC
>JBDNGW010000066.1:0-8938 GCA_041689735.1 Leeuwenhoekiella sp.
CTAATCGAATACTTCTCGACCTGCCTTCCGGTAGGCTGGTACACGCTCCTCCCGTCGCGCACTCGAAGTGACATCTCGTCTTCAATCTCTATTCTCTAATCTATTTTCTCTGCTCTATTTTCACATTCCATTCAACATTCAGAATTCATAATTCAAAATTCAAAATAATTTTCACCCCAACAACTGCCTCGCATGATCCCGTGCCGCTTCGGAAGTTGATTTCCCGCCCAGCATTTCTGCAAGTTCATCGATGCGCATGGAAGCATCTAACTGTTCTATACCGGTTGTGGTGCGTTCCTCTTTGTCTTTTTTGAATACTTTAAAATGATGCGCTCCTTGACCTGCAATCTGCGGTAAATGGGTAATGCTCACCAATTGCATACGCTTACCCATAGACTTCATAATCTGCCCCATTTTTAAGGCCACCTCGCCACTTACGCCAGTATCAATCTCATCAAAAATAAGTGTTGAAAGTTGGGTGAAATCACTCAAAATCGACTTAATTGCGAGCATAATCCGTGATAATTCACCTCCCGAAGCCGCTTTTTTAAGCTCTTGGGCGCGCATGCCCTTGTTTGCGGTAAATAAAAATTCCAGGTCTTCCTTCCCGTTGTGCCTAAATTCTTCCGTTGGGATCAGTGCCATCTCAAAACGCGCGTTTGGCATTCCCAGTTGGCTGAGTATTGCTTCCAGTTTTTCAGTAAGTGGCTTTATTTTTTCAGTTCTTTTTTCTGAAAGATTGGCAGCTGTGGTATCCAGTTTCTCTTCCGCGGAAGCGATATTCTTCTCCAATTTGGCGATTTTTCCGCCCAGATCATTCATGGATTGCACTTCTTCATCGAGCGCGTCCCTAATGATAATTACCTCTTCTATAGAACCGGCACTGTGCTTTTTTTGCAGGTCGAAAAACAGTTTGAGACGAGCCTCAATTGCGCCCAACTCTTCGGGATGACCTTCTGTGTTCTGGGCAATGGCGTCTACGCTCTCCGCAATGTCGTCAAGCTCAATGCCCACACTTTCCAGGCGCTCATTAAGATCTGCCAATTCTTTGCTGAAACCTGCAAGTTTTGAAATTCGCACTTTTATGGCCGTTAGTTGATCGACAACGCCCAACTCTTCACGGGTAAGAGTGTGGTGTGCTTCTGCAAGGCCATCGGTAATCTGCTCTACATTGTTTAGGGTCTCGTAACGCGTTTCAAGTTTTTCCTGTTCGCCCGGTTTTAAATTTGCCTCCAACAATTCGTTGAGCAAAAAGTTTTTATATTCCTCTTCACGAAGCGCTTCGGCTTGCTGGGCTTTTAATTTTTTAAGCTCCTGCTCTTCTTTTTTCAGGCTTTTATAGGCAGTTTTATAATCTACGATTAAAGCTTCATTTCCGGCAAAGGCATCTAAAACCTGAAATTGAAAATCGTTATCGGTAAGCTCTAACGTTTGATGTTGGCTGTGAATATCAACCAGGCGTTCGCCCAGAGCAGACAATTGACTGAGGGTAACCGGCGTATCATTTACAAACGCGCGGCTTTTACCGCTGGGAAGGATTTCCCTTCGTATAATGCTCTGGGGTTCATAATCCAGGTCTTCACGTTCAAAAAGCACTTTTAGGTTATAATTGCCCAATTGAAACTGCGCCTCAATCACGCATTTCCTTTCAGGATCGCCTATGCTCGATAAATCGGCGCGCCGACCCAGAATTAGGCCCAGCGCGCCAAGTAAAATAGATTTACCTGCACCGGTCTCGCCAGTAATCACGGTAAAACCAGAGTCAAAGGCTAAATTAACCTCCTCAATGAGAGCGTAATTTTTAATATGAAGGTTTGTGAGCAAGTCTTTTATTCTATTTTTTTATGATTAATGGGCTGCTTTTAAGCCCCTTTCTTAACTGTGAGACGCCCCGTAAATAAAAATACAGAACCACTACTTAAACATGCACCTCCCATAAAACCTAGAAAATCATTTTCCATATAGACCATAAGTAAAACTCCTATTATGACCAAAAAAATACCTAATAATCGGACTTTATTCATACTGAAATTTTTATTGAATGGAAAAATATTCCTGTCGTAAAGATAACGGACATTTCCTGCAACGTCAAAGAAAATAGTGCGTTTACAGTTTAATTTGCTGCCAGAAACTTGATTTGGTTGGCGCTACTTTATTGAGAGTAGAAACCAGACTGGAAATATTTACCTGCGGCCCGCCAGAAAAAAGCTGGGAAACCTCAAGCGCCTTGGCATCAAAAAACACGCGCGTAAGGTAATTATTTGGCCGGCTGTTGTACATCTGGTTGAAAAGTTCCAATGTGACCGCGATGGATTGCTTGGCATCTTTAGTATTATCGGCCATGTAATCGAGACCATTGCGATGATAAGCGTACAAAACCTCGTTGAAATCGGCAAAATTGGGTGATAAAAGGTCAGCATTTAACCGGAATCGGCTCTGCGTTCCGCTTTGTGCAGACCAGCCTGCGTTGCCGCCCTGTTGCGCCGTGCTTACGATGCGTTTGGCCTCTTCAAAATAAGGAAGTCCGCCGTCGCGCTCAAAGGTTGCCGCATCAAGACCTATAATTGTATAGGCATAAAAAGCAAGTACAGAAACCAGATTGGAATCAAAACTATTTGGGTTATAATTCATCGGCTGAAATTCGGTATACTGAAAACCAAACTGTGTGTCATTATAATTTAAAATTGTCGAATTATAACTGGAATTAAAAACCGGTCTGGCCGATTGTATCTGCATACTGGCCGTAAAATAATCTGAATCCAAATTGGATACAATAATGATAATACTGCAATCTATACGTTCCTGCTGTTTGTAATCACCGTCGGTCCAGTTGGTATTGTTCATAAATTCTTCAATGGAATTCTGCAGCGTTTTAAACACTTGTAAATTGGGCTGGCCGGTCTGCTCGGCATTTATTTCCACAGAACAGTTCAATTCTTGCGCTGAAGCGGAAAAACTAGCAAAAAAAACAAAATATAATAGAAATTTATACATTTAATGCTTGTCTTATACGATTAAAAATATCTTTGGCCACCTCATCCTTCGGCTTCAGTTCCAGTGGTTCAATATTCCCCGAAGCATCAATCAAGGTTACTTTGTTAGTTGGTGTACCAAATCCTGCCCCGCTATCGTTAAGGGAATTGAGGACAATAAGATTAAGGTTTTTAAGCATTAGCTTTGTCTGCGCATTTTCTATCTCATTTTCGGTTTCCAGCGCAAAACCTACCAGAAACTGTCCTTTTTTATGCTCGCCCATGTATTTCAGGCTGTCTTCTGTAGGTTCTAGAATGAGTTGCAAACTGTCTTCATTCTTTTTTATTTTCTGCTCGGCTGGATTTGCCGGTCTATAATCTGCAACTGCGGCTGCGGCAATGGCAATATCAACCTTTTCAAAATACAAATTTATTTGTTCAAATAGTTGAGCAGCATTAATAATATGTATTACCTCTACCGAAGGATGTTTCAAAGTTAAAGCCGTAGGCCCAGAAATCAAAATCACTTCCGCACCCAAATCTGCGGCGCATTCCGCAAGTGCATAGCCCATTTTGCCACTGCTATGATTTCCTATAAAACGTACCGGATCAATGGCTTCGTATGTAGGTCCAGCCGTAATGAGGACTTTTTTGCCATAAAACGGTAATTTAGCTTGAATATCATTCGTTATGAATGCAACAATATCTTCAGGTTCTGCCATTCTGCCCTGCCCTTCCAGACCACTGGCAAGCTCCCCGCTCGTCGCCGGGATCATGATATTTCCAAAATATTGCAGCTTTTCAAAATTGGCCTGCGTGGTAAAATGTCTATACATATCAAGATCCATCGCCGGGGCAAAATAGACGGGGCATTTAGCCGAAAGATAAGTTGCGAGCAACAAGTTGTCACTGGCACCATTGGCCATTTTAGAAAGCGTATTTGCCGTAGCTGGGGCAATAACCAAAAAATCGGCCCAAAGGCCGAGTTCTACGTGATTGTTCCACAGTTCATTTTCTTCATCTTGGATAAAGGAAGAAAGCACCGGATTTTTAGAAAGTGTGGAAAGCGTGAGCGGAGTGACAAAATCTTTAGCCTCTGGCGTCATAATCACGCGAACCTGAGCACCCGCTTTTATAAAAGAGCGCACCAGCCATGCGGATTTGTACGCAGCAATGCCCCCGGTTACGCCCAGGATTATTTTTTTGCCGCCCAGCACTACGTTTTAAATTTTGGTGTCTTCGGTAGCAGAAGTATCCCTGTAATAAATTTTATTGTCCAGCCATTCCTGCACGGCCATGGCGTGTGGTTTGGGCAGTTTTTCATAAAATTTGGAAACTTCGATCTGCTCTTTGTTTTCAAAGATTTCTTCTAGGCTATCGCTGTAAGTAGCAAACTCATCAAGCTTTTCTAGAAGTTCTTTCTTAATATCTGTATTGATCTGTGCCGCCCTTTTTGCAATAATGCTTATGGCTTCATAAATATTGTTAGTAGGTGCATCTACTTGTTCTCTATCAAGGGTAATCGTATTTACTGGTGCTTCAAGATTTTTCACGTTCATTATGTTTTTGCCTAGTTTATAAATAATTTTGCATGCGCTGCTCAATGTCTGCTTTTATCTCGTCTGCTTGCTCCCTGTAATCGCCATCGGGATAATATCGTATTAAGGTATCGTAGATTTCAAGAGCTTCTTTAAGCCTATCTTCTACAAGTACATCAAAACTCCCTACGCCGTATTTGTATTGAGAATCCAATTTATAGAAGAAAGCGGCCTCCCTAAAAGGAGAACCGGGATAATCGGAAATGAAATCATCCAGGGCAGAAAGTGCCACGGGGTATTTCATGATCGTATTGTACTGCTTAGCAATCTCAAAGGACTTTTTCTGAACTTTGGTGCTTAATACAACTATAAGAGAATCCGTCTGCTCTGTATATTCCGATTCGGGATACTGACCCATAAAAATCTGTAATTGGTCTAATGCTTTCTGTGTTTCGTCTTGATCAAGGTCATAGGACGGAGAAAGCTCGTAATAACTTTTGGCCGCTTTAAATTTAGCCTCCTCGACCTTTTCAGATTGTGGATAAGAGGTAGCAAAACGGTCAAACTGATATCCTGAAAGATAATAATCACCAGCTTTGTAGTACGTATCTGCATACAGGAACATAACCCGCTCTGCCTGTGGTTTCCCTTTATAATTAGGCACCACTTGATCCCATAGCTTTACGGCCTTCGCATATTTCCCCGCATTGTACAAAGAATCTGCCATACTGTATTTCACACCCATATCGTCAGATTTCAATGCTTCTTGATATTCGCTACAGGAAGCTAATAAAAGGAGGCCACAGGCTGTAAAAAAGAGATTCTTCATAGGTTTTAAAAACATCGTGCAAAAATAAGGTTTTTTAGCTAACAAACAAAAGACTAGAGCGCCTTTAAACTTGTTGCAATATTATGTGTTAAAAGTTCGCTTGCTTTTACAAGTGGAAGCCTAACTTCTGCATTCCCTATATTTTGTAATGCTAACAGCGCTTTGATCCCGGCAGGGTTTCCTTCGGAAAAAATTAGGTCCATTAGCGGCATCAGAGCATATTGACCGTCATTGGCCGCTTTAAATTTTCCATTCAAACCATCGCGAATCATCTGGCTGAACCTACCGGGAAGCCCCTGCCCAAGTACCGAAATCACGCCGTCACCACCCGCCATAACAGTCGGCAGGGCCAACATGTCATCACCGGAGACCACCATAAAACCTTCCGGCCTATCCTTTAAAAGGCGCAACAGTTGCACCATATCACCGGCCGCTTCTTTGATACCTACGATATTATTAAAGTCACTGGCCAATTTAAACACCGTTTCCGGCAAAATATTGCTGGCGGTTCGCCCCGGGACATTATACAAAATTATGGGGAGCGGCGAAGATTCGGCAATTGCTTTATAATGCGCATAAATTCCCTGTTGCGTGGGTCTATTATAATAAGGAGATACGGAAAGCAGTGCGTCAAAATCTTTGAGTTCACGCTCCTTGATCTCTTCGCAAATCGCCATCGTGTTGTTTCCACCTATGCCCAGAACGAGTGGCACCCGTTTTCTGGTCGCCTTCACCGCAGTCGCGATTACCAGTTCTTTTTCTTTAGGGTTCAACGTGGCGTTTTCTGCAGTAGTGCCCATTACTACAATATATTCCGCACCTCCCTCGATGGTATGATCAATGAGTTGCGTGAGCGCAGTTTCATCTACGCTCAAGTCATTTTTAAAAGGAGTGATTAAAGCAACTCCTGTTCCTCTTAATTGCTGCATGCTACTCTATGCGTTTTAATATTCTTAAATAATTTTTCAATTCTGTACAGAAAACAGTCACATTTTCTGGTTTGGTATCTATCGTGAGATCATTTAATTGATAAACACCATGCGCAGGAAATCCCACCTTAAAACGTGCCGAAGCCTTCGCGGTTACAAATTGCAAAACAGGTCGCGCATCTGCATAATAACTTATAAGCAAGTCGTAGTCTTGATTCAAAAAAAAATCCACTTGTGCATTGTTCATCTCGCCCTGCCAATTAAAAGCGGTGTTATCAAACGTACTATTGGCATGAAATCCCATTTTATTGACACGTTGCACATAACAGACGGTGGTCAATTGTACATGCTGCCGTAGCCCTTCTATATGCCCAGTTAGCAACTCAACATCCACATTTGCCGTTGTATCGATTAACAGCCCTATACGTTTTATACCAGATGTGGGCATGGCACCTGAATAAGACTTTATGGCCTCATTCAAATTTCTTTTAATGCGTTTTTCCCGCCAAATGTCTAAAAACATCTAATTTTGCATTTAAACACAAATGTACTCAAATTACAACAACCCTAAACCCATAATCCATTCATCTATTATGCGCTCTATTTATTTGCCCATTATACTGCTTTTTTGCCTTTTTAGCTGTAAAAATAACCCACTAGCTCTAAAAGAAATAGATGGAAAGCAACTTCCTATTACTAATAGTCTGGCCGGCGTTAACACGATAGATACTTTCCTAAAACCTTATAAAGAACACATTGATGAGCAAATGGATAGCATATTAGCCTACTCTCCAAAAGCACTTAGTAAATCGGACGCAAAATACAATACCGCTTTGGGCAACATGATGGCAGATGCGGTTATGGCGTACGCCGATCCCATTTTCAATACACGTACCACATTCAATATCGACGCCGTGCTGCTCAATTATGGCGGTATCCGCTCTACCCTTCCGCAGGGAAATATTACCATGTGCGAAGCCTATAATATAATGCCGTTTGAGAATCAGGTCGTAGTGCTTGAGATTAGCGGAAAAAAGGTCAATGAAATGTTTGATTACTTAAAACACGGCACCGCCCATCCCATGCATGGCCTGCACCTTGTGATAAACGACAATGGCGATATTGAAGAATCAAAAATAAACGGCAAACCTGTTGATCCTAAAAGGACCTATTTTATCGCCACAAATGATTACCTGCAAAACGGCGGTGACCACATGGATTTCTTTAAAAAACCGGTGAGCATTATGGATCTGGATTACAAATTGCGCAACATACTCATCGATTATTTTACAGACAATGACACCATCGCACCTGTTCGCGATGACCGTTTTATAAAAAGATAAGGTTATGAAGAGAAGACATTTTATTAAAAATACGGCAGCTGCATCTGCATTTACCGGCTTTGCCGGAAGTTCGCTAATGGCAATGCAACCACAAACCAGGAAACACATTACCATTTTACATACTAATGATGTGCACAGCCACATTGAACCCTTCCCGGCAAACGATCCCAATTATGCAAATCTGGGTGGAGTTTCCCGCAGATTGACGCTTATAGAAACCATACGGAAAGAAAACCCCAATACACTGCTCTTTGATGCCGGTGATATTTTTCAGGGCACGCCCTATTTTAATTTTTATGGTGGCGAACTCGAATTCAAGCTCATGAGCATGTTAAAATATGACGCTGCAACGGTGGGAAATCACGATTTTGATAATGGTGTGGGTGGTCTTGCCGCACAAATGCCGAATGCCGATTTCAAGCTGCTTACGGCCAATTATGACTTCTCAAACACCATTATGGCAGGCCTTACCAAACCGTATGAAATTTATGAGCGCGAAGGGCTTAAAATCGGTGTTTTTGGACTGGGAATCGAACTCAACGGACTCGTAAATCCTAAAATGTTCAAAGAAACCAAGTACCTTGATCCCGTGGAACGCGCTCAGGATATGACATTAATCTTAAAAAAGGAAGAACAATGCGACCTTGTGATTTGCCTATCGCATTTGGGTTATCAATATGAATCGGACAAAATATCAGACCTTGGCCTAGCGGCGAAAACGCAGGATATAAACCTCATCATAGGCGGTCACACCCATACTTTTTTACCAAAACCGGTCATTGCAAAGAACAAAGCTGGCAAAGATGTGCTCATCAATCAAGTCGGTTGGGCAGGTATTAATCTCGGGCGAATAGATTTTTATTTTGATGATGCTAAAAATGTAGAAAGTGAAGGGGTTTTGATTAAGGTATAATTTGTTGCAGGTTACAGATTAAAAGTTGCAGGTTGTAGGTTTTATTAACGTATTCAAAGTTTGAAACTTAGTATTTACTGCAATTTTACAAATTGAAATATGAGTTTATGAAAATTGAAAATTCAAGAATGCTATTCTTTGTGTTCTTTTTAGTTGTTCTTAATTCAAATGCTCAAATTGAGCGCTTAAAGACAGATATTGAACATATATTAAAAGCAAAAAATGCTGAAGTTGGAGTTTCAATAATATCAAATAAAATTAAAGACACTCTTACAATAAATGATAATGTTCATTACCCGCTACAAAGTGTATTCAAGTTTCCGATTGCGTTAGCGGTATTGTCTGAAATAGATAATGGCAAAATTTCTTTGGGGCAAAAAATAGAAATAACCAAGAAAGACTTATCTGCTAACA
>JBDNGW010000067.1:0-4620 GCA_041689735.1 Leeuwenhoekiella sp.
AAATGGGCTGTATGTTGTAAAGATTGTATGTTGTATACTGTGAAAATTGTCTGTTGTATCCCGGGGCTTCGGTACAAATTCCTTTCCGCTTTGCTCCAAGGAATTCACTCAGCCACCTGCGTTTGGATGCAACTTTTCAGCTAAAGAATCTTCTCGATACACGCTCCTACCGTCGCGCACTCGAAGTGACATTGCAAATACAGCGTACACTATACAACTTTTCAGCTAAAAAAGCTTCTCGATACACGCTCCTCACGTCGCGCACTCGAAGTGACATTGCAAATACAGCGTACACTATACAACATACATTATACAACTCTTTAACCAAAGGTGCTTCTACTATAGTACAGTGTACATTTTACAATCTACATTATACGATCTTTCAGCTATCCGGGGCTTCGGTACAAATTCCTTTCCGCGAAAGCTCCACGGAATTCACTCAGCCACCTACTGTTTGGTACAACTTTTCTACCAAAGATGCTTCTACTAAAGTACATTCTACAATTTACATTATACAATCTACACTATACAATGTACCTCTCAACCTCCTGCAGCGCTTGTGGGATTCCGTTGGGGTTTTTGCCGCCGGCGGTGGCGAAAAAGGGTTGGCCGCCGCCGCCGCCTTGAATGTATTTTCCAAGTTCGCGAACGATCGTGCCGGCGTTCAGTTTTTTTGCTTTGGCGAGGTCTTTGTCGATGTAACAGCTTAATAAGGCTTTGCCATCGTGCTGGGAGGCCAATAAAATAAAGAGGTTCTCTACTTCGTTGCCCAACTGAAATGCGAGATCTTTCATTCCGTTTGCGTCCAGGTCTATTTCTTTGGCCAAAAAGTTGATTTTTAATCCGGAAGCGTCCTTTTTTGCTTTTATTTCGGTTAAAAGTTCTTTTTTGAGACTGTTCGCTTTTTCTTGTAATAAAACTTCTAATTGCTTTTTAAGGACATTGTTCTCTTCTTGCAGATTACCGATTGCTTTTGCCGGTTCTTGTGTATTGTGGAGCAAAGCTCGAATATGTGCCAACTGCTCATCTTGATCTGAAAAATACTGCATCACGGCATTACCGGTAATGGCTTCAATTCGCCGTATTCCAGAAGCCACGCCGCTTTCCGAAGTAATTTTAAAATACCAGATATCGGCAGTATTGCTGACGTGCGTACCTCCACAAAGTTCCATGGATTTCCCAAAACGGATGGTGCGCACCGCATCGCCGTATTTCTCACCAAAAAGTGCGATCGCCCCTTCACTGATCGCTTGATCATACGGGATCGCACGTTGTTCTTCCAGTGCCAATTGCTCTTGAATGCGCGCGTTTACAAACTGCTCTACCGCACTAATTTCGTCGTGTGTCAATTTCGCGAAATGGGAAAAATCAAAACGCAAATAACCGCTGTTAACCATTGAACCTTTCTGTTCCACATGTCTGCCCAAAACGGCACGCAATCCCTGATGCAGCAAATGTGTTGCGGAATGGTTTGACGCGCTGCGGTTGCGCTGCTTGACATCCACCACCGCTTTAAACATACCTTCCACATCTTTGGGCAGGTTTTCAGTAAAGTGGACAATCAGATTGTTTTCTTTTTTGGTATCGGTAATGTAGATCACATCGCCATTTTCAGCTTCCAGATAACCTTTATCGCCTACTTGACCGCCGCCTTCAGGATAACAGGGCGTAATACTGAAAACCAACTGATAATGCGCGCCCAATTTTTTACTGGTCACTTGGCGGTAACGTGAGATACGCACCGGGGTTTCGAGAGTGTCGTAACCCACAAAAACTTCTTCGGTTTCGGTATCGAGCACGGTCCAGTCGCCGGTTTCCACTTTGGTGGCAGCGCGAGAGCGGTCTTTTTGTTTCTGCAATTCAGCTAAAAAACCTTTTTCGTCGAGCGCGTAGCCTTTTTCACTCAAGATCAATGCAGTAAGATCTATGGGAAAACCGTAGGTGTCATACAGTTCAAACGCCTTGCTGCCGGTAACCTTTTTATCTTCTGCCTCGGCGATAATGGAATCCAGCAGCACCAATCCCTGATCAAGCGTACGTAAAAAGCTCTGCTCTTCTTCCTTGATCACATTATAAATTAGATTTTGCTGCTTTTTAAGTTCGGGGAATGCGTGGCCCATTTCTTCGCTGAGCACGTGCACCAACTTATAGATAAACGGCTCTTTGATATTTAAAAACGTAAATCCGTAGCGTATTGCCCTGCGCAAAATGCGGCGTATCACATAACCGGCACCAGTATTACTGGGCAATTGCCCGTCTGCGATTGAAAATGCCACCGCCCGCACATGGTCTGCGATCACACGAATGGCAATATCTTCATCACTGCTCTGCCCATATTTGGTATGTGTAATCGTTTCGATTTCCCTAATAATAGGAGTGAAAACATCAGTATCGTAATTGGATTTTTTATCCTGAAGCAGCATGCACAAGCGCTCAAAACCCATTCCGGTATCTACGTGTTTTGCGGGAAGATTTTCAAGCGAACCATCGGCTTTACGGTTGTACTGTATAAAGACGAGGTTCCACAGCTCCACTACTTGCGGATGATCTGTGTTGATGAGTTGGGCGCCGGGAATTTCTCCCTTTTCGCTTTCCGAGCGCAGATCCACGTGAATTTCAGAACAAGGCCCGCACGGACCCTGATCGCCCATTTCCCAAAAATTATCCTTTTTACTACCGTTTAAAATACGGTTTTCGGGCAGGTGTTTTTTCCACAGGTCAAAAGCTTCAGTATCACGTTCCAGTTTTTCGCTGCCGTCCCCCTCGAAAATAGTGACATAAATTTTCGATTTATCAACTTTATAAACTTCAGTAAGCAGTTCCCATGCCCAGTCTATAGCCTCTTTTTTGAAATAATCCCCAAAACTCCAATTGCCCAGCATCTCAAACATGGTGTGGTGATACGTGTCTTTGCCCACTTCCTCCAGGTCGTTATGCTTTCCGCTCACGCGCAGACACTTCTGGGTATCGGTGACGCGATTATATTTTGGCGTGCCGTTACCAAGAAAAAATTCCTTAAATTGGTTCATTCCAGCATTGGTAAACATCAATGTGGGATCATTTTTGATCACCATGGGCGCGGAAGGAACAATGGCGTGATTTTTGGATTGGAAAAATTCAAGGAACGTCTCGCGTATTTTTTGGGATTTCATGAGTGGTTTTTAAGCGAATGGGGTCGATTTTTACGACCTTAATGGGTATTCTAAAGTATTCTTTATATTTGCTGGCTGCCTTGAAATATTTGTCAAAGAGCCAAAAGGAATTAACGCAAAAATAGCACAATTTGAGCAATGGCTAAGGTTAAATATCATTATGACGAGGAGACGCTCTCCTACAAGAAAATAGAAAAACGCAAGCGTAAAAGTTTGGGCATGACCCTGTTTTTTATCATGGGCGCTTTTCTGGCCGGTTTTATGCTGCTGCTGGTCTATCTCAATGTTCCCTATCTCGTCACGCCACGGGAGAAAGGGCTGCAACGCGAACTGCAAAATACCAAGTTACAATATGAGGTGCTGAATAAAAAAATGGATCAGGTACAAAATGTGCTCGCCGATGTGGAAGATCGCGATAACAGCATTTACAGAGTTTATTTTGAGGCTAATCCCATTCCAGATGCGCAACGTAAAGCCGGTTTTGGAGGTGTAAACCGCTATAAAGACCTGGAAGGTTACGATAATTCGAAAATGATCGTTGAAGCCAATAAACGTTTGGATATTCTCACCAAAGAACTTGTGGTACAGAGCAAATCACTGGACGAAATCGCTTTACTGGCACAAGAAAAGGAAAAACTGCTGGCTGCAATTCCCGCCATACAACCGGTGGCCAATAAAAATCTCAAACGTATGGCTTCTGGTTTTGGCCTGCGTACCGACCCGTTTACCAAACAGAAAAAAATGCATTGGGGAATGGATTTCAGTGCGCCGCGCGGAACGCCCATTTATGCCACCGGAAGCGGAATAGTTACCCGTGCAGATGATAATTCTTCCGGTTTTGGCAACCACGTGCGTATAGATCATGGCTACGGTTATATGAGCCTGTACGCGCATATGTACAAATTTAATGTGAAACGTGGGCAAAAGGTAAACCGTGGAGATCTTATAGGTTTTGTGGGAAGTACCGGCCGCTCGGAAGGGCCACACGTGCACTACCAGATCTACAAGGACGGGGAGCGCATCAATCCCATAAATTTTTACTACGGAACCCTAACTCCGGAAGAGTTTGACGTAATTCTAAAACGTGCTCAAATGGAAAATCAATCGCTGGATTAATGCATGTACAACTCCCCGAAAAATTATATTACAGTATTGGCGAAGTCGCAGAGGCGTTTGATGTCAATACATCACTGATCCGCTTTTGGGAAAAGGAATTTGATGTCCTGAAACCAAAGAAAAACGCCAAGGGAAACCGGAAATTCACCCCTAAGGATATCAAAAACCTGGAACTTATCTTTCATCTGGTCAAAGAGCGTGGCTTTACGCTGGAAGGCGCAAAGACGCACCTTCGGGATAATAAGAAAGAAACGCTTACCAAATACGACATGATACGCAAACTGGAAAATATAAAAGCCCAACTAATAGCGCTCAAGGAAAATCTGTGACCTTTTTTAAGAGTTAAGAGTGA
>JBDNGW010000068.1:0-2689 GCA_041689735.1 Leeuwenhoekiella sp.
AAATACATTGGGCAAATGGCCCCAAAAACATTGTTTGCCATTAAATATGCTGGCAAATCAATAGCTTTTGCAGTTTATTTTGCACCCGACTTGCTTTTTATGGCAATTAAAACTTTACACCCGTCCAGCATCCGAAATTTTAAATTCTCATGGGGATAAAAAAATCGAGTTGTCGGAGCGGACTCAAACATCAATAAATAAATATGTCGTCACATTACGAAGCACCTATAAGAGAGCCTTTAGTTCTAGGAGAAAAGTCCTACCATGACATTAGTGTTGATGTGGGAGCTCCCGTTTTGGGAAAGGCCAATAAATCTTGGTGGATTGTGTTCTCCATTGCACTCGTTGCTTTTTTATGGGGATTGGTATGTATAGTCTATACCGTTTCTACCGGTATTGGGGTATGGGGTCTTAATAAAACCATAGGTTGGGCTTGGGATATAACAAATTTTGTATGGTGGGTGGGTATCGGTCACGCCGGTACTTTGATCTCTGCAGTGCTTTTGCTGTTCCGTCAGAAATGGCGTATGGCAATTAACCGTAGTGCGGAGGCCATGACTATCTTTGCCGTTGTTCAGGCAGGTCTGTTTCCTATTATTCACATGGGGCGACCATGGTTGGCGTATTGGGTGCTACCTATTCCTAATCAATTTGGTTCCCTTTGGGTGAATTTCAACTCGCCACTTCTATGGGATGTATTTGCAATATCAACGTATCTTTCGGTCTCGCTTGTTTTTTGGTGGACGGGTCTACTTCCAGACTTTGCTATGATCAGAGATAGGACAAGTAGTCCTTTTCAAAAGAAAATCTACGGTATTCTAAGTTTTGGTTGGAGCGGTCGTGCTAAAGACTGGCAGCGTTTTGAGGAAGTTTCTTTAGTGCTTGCAGGTCTTGCCACACCACTTGTGCTTTCTGTTCACACGATTGTATCCTTTGACTTTGCCACGTCAGTAGTTCCGGGTTGGCATAGTACTATTTTTCCGCCTTATTTTGTAGCCGGGGCTATCTTTTCTGGATTTGCGATGGTGCAGACACTGCTCATCATTATGAGGAAAGTATCTAACCTAGAGGATTATATTACCGTAACGCACATTGAGTATGTGAATAAGGTAATCCTTCTCACTGGGGGTATCGTGACTGTGGCTTACCTCACTGAATACTTTATAGGATGGTATTCTGGTGTTCCTTACGAGAACTATACCTACATGTCTTTTGGTGCTGCTACGGGACCCTACTGGTGGGCATTCTGGGCGCTTATTATTTGTAACTTAATAGTGCCTCTTTCTCTTTGGGTAAAAAAACTTAGAAGAAATATTAAATGGACATTTTTTGTCGCTTTAGTAATAAATATTGGGATGTGGTTTGAGCGTTTTGATATCATCGTGGTTAACTTGAGCAAGGGCAGGTTGCCCTCTTCATGGGCCATGTTTACGCCTACTTTTGTTGATATCGGTATTTTTATTGGTACAATTGGATTCTTCTTTGTGCTATTTTTACTTTATGCTAGAACTTTTCCAGTAATAGCACAAGCGGAAGTAAAAACAATTTTGAAATCTTCAGGCGCAAAATTTAAAGCATTGCGTGAAAGTGGAATAGGTATGAGTGGTAGTGCCCTTGATTCGAGAACTTCCGGCGGTTATAAGGAGTTTGATGTTATGGCACGCACGCCAGTAGCTAATTCTACGGTTAGTGAAGGCCAAAGTGGTTTTGGCGAAGATAATATTGAGCACGAACCCACAGTAAATGCTGACGCGCTGATAGATAATGAGGTCAAAAAAGATCAAATAGACCAAATGCTTGCAAGAGTAGGTAGGTTTAACCCTGCAAATCAAACTGCTGACGATCTTAAGAAAATCAGTGGTGTAGGACCTGTAATGGAACAAAATCTGCATCAAATGGGTATTTATACCTATGATCAGGTTAGTAAAATGACAAAAAAGGAATATGATCTACTGGATGACATCATAGACTCTTTCTCTGGAAGGGCAGAACGTGATGATTGGGCAGGTCAGGCTAAAAAACTAAAAAAATAAGAGTATGGCATCGCCAAACGTTATTCATGTGCTTTACAATGACGACGACATTCTAATGAATGCGGTCAGGGAAATACGCGCCAATCATTATACCATTGAAGAGGTGTTCACTCCTTTTCCTGTGCATGGTCTTGACCAGGCCATGGGGCTTGCACCCACGCGTATCGCCATCACCTCTTTTATGTATGGGCTGGTTGGTTTGGGTGTGGCTGTATGGATGATGGATTTTATGATGATTGAGGACTGGCCTCGGGATATAGGGGGTAAACCCAGTTTTACCTTTTATCAGAACATGCCGGCATTTATACCCATTATGTTTGAGCTTACCGTATTTTTTGCGGCTCACTTGATGGTGATCACATTTTACCTGAGAAGTAAGATATGGCCCTTTAAAAAGCCAGAAAACCCAAATTTACGTACCACGGATGATCATTTTTTGATTGAAATACTTGTGGGGAATAACGATCTGGAAAAAATGTCGAAATTCTTTCACGAAACAGGTGCTGTTGAAATCAGTTTAGGATCTGTTAAGAAATAAAGTGACCGAATTATAGGCAGTTATTTTGTTTGACCACAAGGCGAAAAACGCAGGCATAGCCGTAGCTATGACGAGTATTTTCAACCTGCCTACCGGCAAAGGCAGGCGCAGTGGGCGA
>JBDNGW010000069.1:0-6697 GCA_041689735.1 Leeuwenhoekiella sp.
CCCGTTTCTACTTGTTCTTTTGCTCGCCCACTGCGTTGAAAATACTCGTCATAGCTACGGCTATGCCTGCGTTTTTCGCCTT
This sequence comes from Leeuwenhoekiella sp., assembly GCA_041689735.1. Classification (GTDB taxonomy): domain Bacteria; phylum Bacteroidota; class Bacteroidia; order Flavobacteriales; family Flavobacteriaceae; genus Leeuwenhoekiella. Next base: position 83 of record JBDNGW010000069.1, read on the forward strand.
GTGGTCAAACAAAATAACTGCCTATAATTCGGTCACTTTATTTCTTAACAGATCCTTAGAAGCTAACTAATTTCAGTTAATAACAACCGATTTTCAGCTAAGAACCCTACTTTTTAATTTCGCTCAATTCTACTTCGTTCCCTTTATTATCGAGCAAGGTTACTTCGTCAAAGCCCATATCTTTAAACTGTTGAAATTGCGTTGCCGCATCGCCCACGACCAGATACGCCATTTTTGAGGCGTCCAGGTATTTATTGGCCAGCGCTTTGTGCTCTTTCAATGTCATTTGACCAATGGTCTGTTCCTCTTTCTCAATATAATTGGGATCAAGATCATAGGCACTACGTTCCTGCAACATGCCCAATAACGAACCTTGAGTTTCAAAACGCCGTGCGTTTGATTTGATCAAAGCATTTTTGGTAAATTCAAGATCTTCAGCGGAAATACCTTCTTTATATTTCTCGATCTGATTCTTAAAAATTTCCACAGATTCACCGGTCGTGTTGGTTCGCACACTAGAAGAAGCGGTAAAGGTGCCGGGTATTTTAGAGCCGCTGAAACCGGAGCGCGCACCGTATGTATAGCCTTTTTCCTCACGCAAAATAAGGTTTACGTTCCCAGAAAAAGATCCACCCAACTTATAATTCATAACTTCAGCAGGGAAAAAATCCTTGTCGGTACGCGGCAGTGCTATGTAACCGATATTGATCACCGATTGCTTGGCATTGGGAACATCTACAAAATAAAGCGATGCTTTTTCCCGCTCGTTTTTCACTTCAAAAGAAGGGATGTTCACGGTTCTGGACTTCCAGTTTTCTTCTAGTCCGTCGAGAGCGGCCAAGGCTTCTTCTTGAGTGACGTCACCCACAATATGATAATTACTTACAGAAGGGGAGAAATTTTTCGAATAAAAATCTTTCAAATCCTTCATCGTAATACTTTGTACAGATTCAAGGGTCCCTTTAGTAGGTTGTGCGAGTGGATGCTCTTCCCCATAAAGCACTTTGTTGTACACGCGATCTGCGATCACATTGGGGTTGGAAGCGTCACGTTTTATACTGTTTATGGTACTTAACTTGATGCGTTTCAGCTCGTCTTTATCCCAGCGCGGTTGCATTAACATCTCTTCTACCAAAGCCATGGTCTCGTCAAAGTTGCGCTTCAGCGTATTGCCACGAATCACGATAGATTCATCGGTCGTATACATAAAAATGCTTGCACCCAGCAGGTCGATCGCTTCTTCCAATTCTTCGGGGGTTTTATTCGCAGTACCTTCCATTAGGATGTCGGTCATAAGGTTGGCCACACCGTTTTTGCCTTCGGGATCCAGTAAATGGCCGCCATCTATAACCAAACTAAAGTTGACCAAGGGCAGTTCGTGCTGCTCAATGCCGTAAACTTCCATTTTATCATCAAGCGAAGCAGTCCAAGATTCAGGAATGCTCAATTTTGGCGTTTCGCCCATTTCCGGTGGTGTGGAACGGTCAAAGTTGGACGGTGTTTTTTCGATTTCTTGCTTCGTTTCAGCAACTTCGGTTTTTACATTTTCCGTTATCTCCTCTTCAACAACATTTGCTTTTTCTGAATTTTCCGCGATCAGTTCCATTTCGCCCTTGGGCACAAAACTGGTCATGATAAAGGGTTTTCCTTTAATATAATCGTCATAAACGCGTACCACATCTTCCTTGGTCACCGCTTTGATATTTTCAATATCCTTTGTGATAAAACCAGGATCTCCGGTAAACACGTCATAAGAAGCAAGTTGAAATGATTTGCCCAAAACGCTGCTGATGCCGTTATAAAAATCGGTTTCAAGACCGGCTTTGATCCGTTCAATGTCATTCTCGGTCACACCGTCTTTTTCAAAAAGGGCAAAACCTTCTTTGATGCCACTTTCCACACTATCCAGATCAATGCCAGAATTAGCGGTCACCTGAATGGTGAATTTTCCGGCAATCTGGTCAGAACCGTTGTACGCATATACATTTGAGGTCAGTTCTTTTTCTTTGACCAGTACTTTATAAAGCGGCGCTTTCTTTCCGTCGGAAAGGATCTGTCCCAAAACATCGAGCGCGTAGGCATCATCCGTATACTGCTCTACCGTAGGCCATACCATGTTGAGCTGTGGCGCAGTGGCAAAATTATCTTCGTGGTACAACCTTTTAGTTTCAGCTAAAGTGACATTTTGCACTTGGAGCGGCGCTACTTCTTGGCGTTTTTTGATCTCACCAAAGTATTTTTCAACCATATCGCGCGCGGCAGCTTCATCAAAATCCCCCGCAATCACTAAAGTGGCGTTATTGGGACCGTAGAATTTATCGTAAAATTCCTTTACATCTTCTACCGTGGCATTCTGAAGGTCTTCGAGTTCGCCAATGACCTGCCAACTGTAAGGATGCCCGTCAGGAAACAGGTTTTTATCGATCACCCAGCTTGTATGACCATACGGATTATTATCCACGCGCTGCCTTTTTTCGTTCTGTACCACTTCTTGCTGGTTTGCAAAAGCGGAAGCGGTAATCGTATTTTCAAGATAGCCCATACGGTCAGATTCCAACCACATAACGGTTTCCAAAGCATTTTTTGGCACTACTTCATAATACACTGTTCCGTCCTGCCAAGTGCCGCCATTGAGCGTTCCACCAGCATCTTGAATGGTTTTGAAAAATTGATCTTCTGGCACATTTTCAGACTGCTGAAAGAGCATATGCTCAAAAAGGTGTGCAAAACCGGTACGGCCTTTTTTCTCACGGTTGGAACCTACACCATACTGAATCGCCACAGAAACTACAGGATCGGACTTGTCTTGATGCAGGATAACGTTTAGACCATTATCTAATTCGTATTTTTCATAATCTATGGAAAGGCTCGCATCTGCAGTGTCTTTTCCCATGTTTTTGTCACAGGAAATTAGACCCATAAAAAGCAGTGAAAACCCGAAAATAATTCGTTTTAGTTTCATTTGTTTCATCCTTTGTTTTTTGATTGTATTATGCTAAATTTTGTTAAATATAGTGGAAATTGATCGGAATAACGAAAAACGGCGAAATTCTAATGAGAACTGGTTATTTCATACAGAAAATCAATTCTTCGTTCCAGTCGGAAGTTCTTTTCTAGATTCCTCTTTCCGCTTTAAACGGGATATTGACCAACTACCGAAAACGATCATCGCGCCGCCTATGAGCATATTTAAAGTAAGCGTCTCACCAAGCACGAGATATCCCAGTGCGATCGCGCTGACCACTTCCAGATACATAAGCGAAGTCGCGGTGGCCGCTGGCAGATATTTGAGTCCGAAAAAGAAAAATTTAAAAACCCCGATGCCAATGACAAATCCATAAAGGATACCGACACCTATTTGGTCAATTTCCGCGGAACCAATACCTGCCAAAAAAGGAAGAAAAACGATCGCCCCAGCAATATTTTGATAGAAAATAAGCTGATTTTTAGAAAAATTCTGTGCTTCGGTCTTAAAGAGAATCACGGTAATAGCGTAACCCACCGCAGCTCCCACCGCTGCGATCATCCCCACAAAATCATCTGACTGAAAACTGAATGGTTTGCCGGCATAAGTAACAATGATCCCGGCAAATGCCACAAACAGAAACGCAAGTTGTTTTTTTGGTATGGTTTGCTTGAGATAAATCGATTCTATTGCGGCCACAAACAGCGGATAGGTGTAAAAAAGCACTACCGCATTGCCAATAGATGTGTACGTAAAAGCAATTAAATACAGGTACATGCGGCCCGCGTTAATGAGCGAGGCGAGCAGAAGTGTTTTATAGTTTCCGCTTAAATTAAGTTCGCCGTTTTTCAACAAGGAGGGCAATACAAAAAGCAGAGGTACAATTGCCCGAAACCAACCAATGGTTCCTGTACTCATGCTGGACATATATTTGATCAAGATCCCGTTCGTACCCGCGATCAATGCGCAAAGTATGACGGCATAAATGGCCTTTTTAGTCATAAAAATGGATAAAAACGATGCTTTTTTTACAAGCTGCGAAGCTACGGGATAAATGCTTGAAAAGGATGCTGGACAATAGAAAAGAGAGCAAAGAAAATAGACCGCTTCGCTGAAAGAAAAAAGACCAGATTGTCGTTTCAATAGAATAAGGTATGAGAAACGAGAAATCATATTAGCCACTCAATTCCGTAATTGAAAGTCTTAAAATATCAAATCAAAAACTTATCTTTTAATAATTAACTTCTTCAGGAGAAGTCCACAATATGTAATTTGAAGAGGAACTTAACATTGATATAGAGGATTGTAAAATAAAACTAACTGTGAAATTTAGAATTTTAGTATATAGGATTGGGATCTCTCGTCACTGCTGAAAAAGCGGTTCTGATGACAATACGAACTCATTTTGATCGTGTCAAATGAGAGCTATGACAAATTGATTTACGGTGAACATTTACCTTTAAAGCAATTATGATTTATCTTCCAGTATATCTGCAGCTCTAAGTATACGTCCACCTTTTTCCTGAATGCTCTTTTTAGCTTCGCTGAATTTTTCAGGATCAATAGCCCGGGTGGCGTCTTCAATTAAATAAGCCGAAAAACCTTCTCCCAAGGCATCTAAAATCGAATAAAACACGCAAAAATCGGCTGCTAGGCCGCAAAAATAGAGTTCTTGCGCTCCTTTTTCCTTTAGATAACCAGCAAGTCCGGTAGATTTTTTATGTGCATTATCATAAAAGCCGCTGTAGCTATCTATTTTGGGATCGGTTCCTTTTCTAAAGATCGCTTCAATTTTTGCAGTAAGCAATTCAGAATGAAAATCAGCCCCGGTTGTATTTTGCACACAATGCACTGGCCATAAAACCTGTTCCTGACCGTTGAGATCGATGACGTCAAACTCCTTTCCGTTAAGGTGATTTTTAGCAAAGCTGGCATGATTTTCAGGATGCCAGTCCTGCGTTGCGATCACTAAATCAAAGTGCTGTTGCATTTCATTGATTATGGGAATAATCTCATCTCCATAAGAAACTGCGAGTGTGCCGCCCGGCATGAAATCATTTTGCACATCTATGATAATAAGTGTTTTCATGATCATTCATTTTTATGAAGCGCTATGAGTCGGTCGCGTTCCTGTTTTAAAGTCGTGCTGATGCCCACCTTGTAAATATGTGGATTGTCAAAACGTTTGTATTCATAAGGCAGTTGCTGTAGGCGCTCTTTGCTATAGTCAGCAATTTCGCTCAAGCTTCTTTTTTTAATGGAAAGTGCTCCGTTTTCCATTACTTTTTGCAATAAAGGCTCCTGTTTGAGGCTGGAAACATTCATTTTTTTATTCGGTTCAAAAGGATCGTGCATTACCTCAAGTGCATCTTCATCGCCCATACTTATTGCATCGGCCCCCACAAAATTACCGCTGTCATCGCTCATCCTATACACTTGCTTTTCATGTGGCAAGGTAGTTTTAATAAGGGTTTCCGAAATTTTTATACGCGGTTTATCCTTATAAAATGCAAGTTTATAAACCCCGTCAAGCGCCCCGTCCGGATTACCGGTGACCAGATTTGTCCCCACGCCAAAAATATCAATGGGCGCGCCCTGATCGTGCAAACTTTTAATCACATATTCATCCAACTGATTAGAAACCGCGATCTTTACATAATCCAGACCGGCATTGTCAAGAAGTGCCCGGCCGCGTTTAGCAAGATAGGCAAGATCGCCGCTATCCAGACGTATCGCAAGTAGTTTTTGCCCCTTTTCTTCCATTTCCCTGGCAACCGTGATCGCGTTGGGAATACCGGTTTTCAACGTATTATAAGTATCTACGAGCAGCACGCAGTTTTTCGGCCTCACGGAGGCAAAATCCCGAAACGCGGAAAGTTCATCATCATAGCTTTGTATAAACGAATGCGCCATGGTGCCCGAAATGGGAATGCCAAAATCCCTGCCCGTCACCACATTGCTCGAACCGTTAAAACCGCCCACCATCGCTGCTTTTGATGCCAGATAACCTCCCGGCCCCTGCGCACGCCGCAGTCCAAAATCAAGCAAAACCTTATCTTTTGCAGAAAGTCGCATCCGGCTGGCTTTGGTCGCGATCAGTGTTTGAAAATTAAGCAGATTAAGAATAATTGTTTCTACCAACTGCGCCTGAATAATTGGCGCTGTTACTTGTAAAACCGGAATGGTGGGAAAGACAATATCTCCTTCCTGAACCGCGCGGATAATTCCTTTAAAGCGAAAATTTTCCAGATATTCCAGAAAATCGGTGTCAAAATCCTTCGTTTTTAGATAATCGATATCCGCTTTGCTAAAGGTCAGTTCCTGTAAAATTTCCAACAGATCTTCCAGCCCCGCAAGAATCGCATATCCACCTTTAAAAGGCAATTTTCTGAAGAAATAGTCAAAAACCGCTATTTCCTCGTGCTGCTGCTTGCGAAAATAAACCTGAGCCATGCTCAATTGGTATTGATCGGTATACGTGCCGGTAAAATTGAACATATGGTTTGTTGTTTGGGTCAAAGTTAGGACATGTGGGTGTTTGGGGTGGTTTTTAGAAGAATTTATTTGAAGTAATGATTCATGAGAAAAAAAGAGATGAGAGAATTTATCAAGGAGATGAGAACAAAGAGCAGAGAGAAAAGAGTAAAGAG
>JBDNGW010000070.1:0-3796 GCA_041689735.1 Leeuwenhoekiella sp.
ATTTTCTTTCAGTTTTTTCCTCGAGCTATAAAATAGGGAAGAAATTCCATTACTCGAAATATAGAATTATAAAAGAAGACATAAAATACAAATTTCGGAATATTCGGTAAGAATATTCACTATTAAGGAAACAAACAAATTTTATAAACTGGGTTTGACACTAAAGCTAAAGGTCGTCCAGAAACTTTCCCAATCGGCGGCGTCGTCATTGCAAGGAATCATCTGGGTGGCATGGAGAAACCAGTCTCCACCACGCTCTATTTTAAAAGCACATTTGCCATCTTGATCGGTTTTTGAATAGTGGTGCAGCGCTGCGGAATTGCCTAATCTGTTGCGGGCTGTTATTACCTTGTTCTGTAAAGGTTTCCCTTGGAAAAACACCTGAGCTTCTAGCCAATCACCCTGGTTCAGGGTGTAAGGATCATCAAGCAATACGATTTCAAAGGCTTGCCCCACTTTCTGATTAAAAAGACTGTCATTTTTAACGGGGTCACTTTGAACGAGACATTTTATATACCGGGTGTACTTTTCACGCTGATCCGTTTTAGTAATTGTATCTACATGGATTCCCTCAATATTATCTTCCTTAAGATACGCTTTAAAATCACTGTTCGACAGCATATTTTTAGCATAATCCCGCTCCATAGCAATCAGTCCCAATCCTTTAAAGTCGACTTTTCGATCTACAATTGGCAGCGCGCCGTCACGCATCTCCAGTAGTAAGTCGGTCGTGCCCTGAGCGGTAATCAATTGAAATGTCTTCGTTATATTTTTCTGAAAAGGACGCTCCAGTTCAATATTGAAACCATCGGCTACAAAAAGGTGAAGTTCTAAGGTATCGCCTTCTTTTACAATATACTTATAGGCGAGCAGGACATACTCATGTGCAAACGCGGTAAGTCCAAAAGCCAGGAAAATAAGACCACAAATACATTTTTTCAACATAGTATTGCTTTTTTACTGTTCAATACTTGTGGCGTCAAATGTAATTAACTCCCCTGACTCAAATGAAACGCGAACTTCAATGGGATTACAGCACACCTCGCAATCTTCAATATAAGTTGTGCTCACCGAAGGATCGAGCAGCATCGATATATCTTCCCAGCAATGGGGACATGAAAAAAAATGTTCAAGCATCGGTAAAATTATTTTTAACTAAAGAATAATATCTACAACATCCGGGCTGACAGGCTCGCGAGATAAAAACCTGAAATTAGTTTTTTATTGCAAAAAAGAAGTCTGGGATAAGTAAACCCTCTGGAGGGCTCAAAACAACCAATTTTAAGCAAATTCCTCCAGTTCTTCAGAGATTTTTGCCCAATCTTCCAAGAGCCCTTCTGCTTTTTTCTTTTTGGTTTGGTAGTTATCAAAGAATCCTTCTTTTGCTGCGGTTTGCTCATAATTATTAGCGAGCTGGGCATCCAGTTTTTTGATTTCGCGTTCCAGTTTGTTAACCTCAGATTCTATATTGCTCAATTTATTAGTGAGCGTTTTGTACTTTTTTTGATCGTGCTGCCCATTTTTTTGTATTTCGGTTTTGGGTGCTTTACTTTTTTTCTGAATGTCGCGCTTCTCAATATCCCGCATATTCTCCACCGCACGCTGCTCCAGATAAAAGTCTATATCTCCCAGATATTCCTTGATTTTATGATCTTTAAATTCATAAACGGTCGTGGTAAGACCTTGCAGAAAATCCCTGTCGTGCGATACGATGATGAGCGTACCTTGAAAACGCCGAAGCGCATCTTTAAGTACATTTTTTGACTTGATGTCCAAGTGGTTTGTGGGCTCATCCATCACCAGCACATTAAAGGGCTGTAGCATCAATTTGGCCAATGCAAGCCGGTTACGCTCACCCCCGGAAAGCACCCGTACATATTTTTCTACCTCGTCTCCTCGAAAAAGAAACGAACCCAGAATATCACGCACCCGACTTCTATTTTTCTCATTGGCGGCATCTATCATCGTGTCGAGCACAGTTTTTGACCCGTCCAGGTGATCGACCTGATTCTGGGCAAAATAGGCCAGTTGCACATTGTGTCCCAGTTTTAATTTTCCGCTGTGTGAAAGTTCATCCACAATGATTCTTGCTAAGGTCGATTTCCCCTGGCCGTTTTGGCCCACAAAAGCGGTTTTGGTATCGCGCTCAATAAAAAGATTTATGTTTTTTAGAACTTCCTTCTCATCATAGCTTTTCGATATCCCTTCTGCCTCCACCACAACTTTGCCCGGCACCACCGAAACAGGAAAATTAAGGCTCATCACGCTATTATCATCTTCATCAACCTCGATGATAGCCATTCGGTTGAGTTTTTTAATAAGCGATTGCGCCATGGTTGCTTTTGATGCTTTGGCTCTAAATTTCCCGATAAGCTTTTCGGTCTGGTCAATTTCTTTCTGTTGGTTTTTCTGTGCAGCAAGTTGCTGACCTCGCATTTCTTCGCGCAGCACTAAATATTCCGAATAAGGTTTTGGGTAATCGTAAATCCTCCCTAATGAAATCTCAATGGTACGATTCGTCACATTATCGAGAAACATCCTATCGTGTGAAACAATCGCCACTGCACCGGTATAGCTTTTCAGAAAACCCTCTATCCAGATGATCGATTCGATATCCAAGTGGTTTGTGGGCTCATCCAGTAGCAGCACTTCATTGTTTTGCAGCAACAGTTTGGCCAACTCAATACGCATGCGCCACCCGCCCGAAAACGTTTCGGTAAGTTTGTTGAAATCTTCGCGGTTAAAACCCAGCCCCATAAGGATACGTTCGGTCTCACCCTGATAACTATATCCGCCATGGATTTCGTACTGGTGCTGCACATCACTAAGTTCTACCATAATATCATGATAGCCCTCACTTTCATAATCGGTTCGTTCCACCAACTGGGTATTTATTTCTTCTAAACGTTTTTCAAGTTTTTTGATAACTTCAAAAGCCTGATAGGACTCTTCAAGCACAGTGCGACCTTCCACAAAATCGATATCCTGTTTTAAAAACCCAATCCGCACCTCTTTCTCTAGCGCAATCTGACCCGTATCGTATTCCTGCTCGCCCGAAATTATACGGAGCATGGTAGATTTACCGGCACCATTTTTACCCACAAGGCCTACGCGATCGCCATCATTGAGCCTGAAAGTGACATCATTAAATAAATGTTCGCCCTGAAAGGAGACGGAAAGATTGTGTATATTGAGCATATAATGTATTTAAATCCAATAAGATCAAGCCTTTACATTTGCGTGCTGACTTATTCTAATTTTTGTGCAAAGATGCTTAAATTTGCGCTCAATTCCAATCGGATTTTCATTTGTTTAGTGCGCAAAAATAAAGGGTTATGGGTAATTTTTTAGAAGGAACAAAAATCTACAGTATTTTTAAAGGAAAATGCCCCGTTTGTCATCAAGGAGATATGTACATCACTAAAAATCCCTACTATCTGAAGCAAACGCTTAAAATGCACGAGCGCTGCAGCCATTGCGACAAAAAATTTATGATAGAGCCTTCCTTTTTTTATGGAGCAATGTATGTGAGTTATGGCGTGGGCATCGCTTTTGCAGTGGCCGCTTTTGTAATTACCCATTTTATTCTAGGTGGCGGATTAATGACGTCTTTTTTGGCGATTTCTGGTACTTTAGTGCTGTTTTTCCCTATCATCATGCGCCTTTCACGCTATATCTAGATTAATCTGTTTGTAGATTATAAGCCGGAGAAAGCGAAGTGATTTTTGGTTGTGCGGATTTTTGGATGTGCGGATGTGAGGATGTGCGGATGTGCGGCTGTGCGGTTGTGCGGATG
>JBDNGW010000071.1:0-1291 GCA_041689735.1 Leeuwenhoekiella sp.
CCCAGCCAAGCAGATAAGCAAAGCGTCGTACAGCGTCAAAAAGGGTAACGCTGCCGCGGAAAGAATACTTGATGTACTACATACGGAGTCCACAATTAAAGATGATCCCCAAGCGGTGGAAAAAACAGCGTTTGAAAATGCCTTGAGTATTGCCAATATCTCTTTCCGTTATGAAAATGAATGGGTTCTTAAAAATTTCAGCGTTGCCGTGCCCAAAGGTTCTACCGTTGCGCTGGTAGGGCAAAGTGGAAGCGGTAAAAGCACAATTGCCAATCTCGTGACTCGTTTTTATGATGTAAATGACGGAAGTATTCAAGTTGATGGAACCGATATCAAGAAAATCACCAAAAAGTCACTGCGTAACCTTATGGGTCTTGTTACGCAAGATTCCATACTTTTTAATGATACAGTACGTAACAATGTACTTTTAGGAAAACCAGACGCCACCGACGATGAAATTACGGAAGCCCTGAAAATTGCCAACGCCTGGGAATTTGTTAAAGACTTACCACTCCAGATGGAAACCAATATAGGCGATAGTGGAAATAAGCTTAGCGGTGGACAAAAACAACGTATCTCTATCGCGCGGGCGGTGCTCAAAAATCCTCCTATTATGATTCTTGATGAAGCGACTTCTGCGTTAGATACCCAGAGCGAGCGCCTCGTTCAGAAAGCGCTTGAAAATATGATGATGAACAGAACTTCGCTGGTTATTGCACACCGTTTGTCAACCATTCAAAATGCAGATCTTATAGTGGTTATGCAGCGTGGTGAGATTGTAGAACAGGGCAAGCATCAGGAACTTATCAATAAGAACGGAACGTATAAAAAACTGGTGGAAATGCAATCTTTTGACTGAAAATCAGCTCTTTTAAAGGATAAATTCGATAGATTAAATAGATAGGACAGATTACGGTATTTATAGAAAATGAAAATGTTATTCATTCATATCCGCTTTCATTCCTAAGTTGAAAAATCCAAGAACAAAGGCTAAATACGCTTTTTCCCGATCTTAAAGGCTGGACCGATTCTGGAAAAATAATTCAATACGTGGTTCATTTTGCTTCCAATAAGTATGTGTGAACGAAAATTGCTAAGTATATTTTTACTCAGAACACTTTACGGATATACAATTATTTTCTATTGGCCGTAACTAAGGATCTGTTAAGAAATAAAGTGACCGAATTATAGGCAGTTATTTTGTTTGACCACAAGGCGAAAAACGCAGGCATAGCCGTAGCTATGACGAGTATTTTCAACCTGCCTACCGGCAAAGGCAGGCGCAGTGGGC
>JBDNGW010000072.1:0-10690 GCA_041689735.1 Leeuwenhoekiella sp.
CCATGCCAGCTATTTTACCTCCATACGGGGATACATCTCTACCTTAAAGAAAAACAACCAAAAGGTGTTGGAGAATATCAAAAACGCGTTTCTTGAAAAACCGTTTATGCCTGTAACGGGTGAATAGTTACAAAATAAGCGATGATGGGTCTTTATCTGTTGACGTCCCGATACTTGGGATCAAAACATCAGCGAAAGATGAATCTGACGTAGATTCTGCAATTCGAGAAGCTATCCAGCTATTTTGCTTGAATTCAGAAGAATTTGGTAATGGTCTAGAAAACGAGTTAAAATTAGCTGGTTGGAATTTTTCTAATCGAAAATTTTCAAAATCTTCTTTATATTGGGGTACAGACGATGAGATTATAGACTCAATACTTGAAACTGGAAATCCTTTTACTGAAACGTTTGAACTTATTGCTTAATGTCAGATAATAATAATTATCCAACTGTAAATAAAACATTTTTACTTGACAAAATCAGGAATAGTCCAAAGATTGACCCTTCAACTGAAAAACAAATAGGAAATTCTTATTCCTTTTTAATGGTCGGAAATAGACCAATCTATAAACGACAGGTAACCATTCGTTTAATTGATGATGAATTTACCTTTATACAAGCTACTTCCAAAGCTATCTTATTAGGTTTTATGTCAGATTTGCTGAAATATTTTGAAAATGAGAAAAATTATAAGGATGGAGGTTATATAGTTCCATGAGTAAACTATAATTAATTTTCGTTTCACCATAACTATAACTTAGTTTTTTATCCTATAATGATCATTTTATAGTTGCTTTTCACTAATTTTGTACCATGAAACAAGGTTTTCACAATGCAATTTCCCTGTTTATGGCAGTATTGGTCTTGGCCAGTACGTTGTCATTTACGGTGGATATGCATTATTGTGGAGATCATTTGGTTGACTTTTCCTTTCTGCAAGATTCCAAAACCTGCGGAATGGAGGCGAAAACCGACTCAAAAGACCTGAAAACCGACTTTTGCAGTCCAGAAATCAGCCAGAAATCCTGCTGTTCTGACAAGCAATTTGCGGCAAATGGCCAAGACGATTTAAAGGCTTCTTTTGCTGATTTTCATGCGAATCAGCAGATTTTTATTGCCAGTTTTGTTTACTCGCACCTCAATCTTTTTGAGGGCGAGACCGAGGATTTTGTTCCTTTTAAAACCTACAGACCGCCATATATTACGCGCGACGTGCAGTTGCTGCACGAGTCTTTCCTTATTTGAACCCTGTATTGAGCATTTCGGTATTGATATTTTTCTGCCGAAACTAAGCGTGTCTTTTCGCTAAAGCGGAAATGCGTCCTATCGTGTATTTGGATTTTTGATCTAAATATCCATTCGTTTCTCAATACATCTACAACATGCTGAATAAAAGCATAAAATTCCTCATCGAAAATAAACTCGTCGCGGTACTGATGCTCGTCCTATTTGTGGGATGGGGAATCATCAACGCGCCCTTTAATTGGAATCTGGCCGCGATCGGACTCCCCAATGATCCGGTTGCGGTTGACGCCATTCCCGATATTGGCGAGAACCAACAGATCGTTTTCACCGACTGGCCGGGGCGTTCGCCGCAGGATATAGAGGATCAGATAACTTACCCACTTACGACTTCATTGCTGGGAATCCCCGGTGTCAGGACCATCCGAAGTACGTCGATGTTCGGGTTTTCGAGCATTTATATCATTTTTGAGGAGGATATTGAATTCTACTGGTCGCGTAGCCGCATTCTCGAAAAACTCAATTCGCTGCCAAGTAGCTTGTTGCCGGATGGCGTAAACCCTGCATTGGGCCCCGATGCTACGGGACTGGGGCAGATTTTTTGGTACACGCTGGAAGGCCGCGATAAAGATGGAAATGTGACCGGGGGATGGGACTTGCATGAACTGCGGAGCATACAGGATTATTACGTGAAATATGCTCTTTCCTCTGCCGGCGGTGTTTCGGAAGTGGCCTCCATAGGTGGTTATGTTCAGGAATATCAAGTGGATGTTGACCCCGAAAAAATGCGCCAGTACAATATCAACCTGGCCGATATTGTCAAGGCGGTAAAGGAAAGCAATCAGGACATTGGCGCACAGACCCTGGAAATGAACCAGGCCGAATATCTTGTCCGTGGTCTGGGCTATGTGAAGTCCATTTCGGATATTGAAAATGCAGTAGTTACCTCGGAAGACTATACTTCGATTAGGATCAAGGATGTTGGCAAAGTCCATTTAGGCCCTGCGCCCCGTCGTGGAATCCTGGACAAGGAAGGTGCGGAGGTTGTTGGTGGCGTTGTTGTGGCACGATATGGCGCAAATCCTTTGGAGGTCATCAATAACGTCAAGGACCAGATCAATGAACTAAGCGCCGGACTGCCCTCTAAAGTATTAGCTGATGGCCGTACTTCCCAAGTGACGGTAGTCCCGTTTTATGACCGTACCGAACTTATTCTGGAAACCTTGGGAACGCTCAACGAAGCGCTGACAATGGAAATACTGATCACCATTTTGGTCATTATCATTATGGTGTTCAACCTACGGGCGTCCATCCTGATTTCGGGTCTGTTGCCGGTTGCCATCCTGATGGTCTTTATCACGATGAAACTCTTTGATGTGGATGCCAATATAGTGGCACTTTCGGGTATTGCCATTGCCATTGGTACCATGGTTGATGTCGGGGTAATCCTTGCCGAAAATATGATCCGGCATCTGGAGGACGAAAAATTACGTTTCAAGGAAAGCGGAATCGAGTACACTACGAATGAGATCATCTATAATGCAACCGCAGAGGTTTCCGGGGCCATCCTTACCGCCGTACTAACGACAATTATCAGTTTTATTCCGGTGTTTACGATGATAGGTGCCGAAGGTAAATTATTCCGCCCGCTGGCATTTACTAAAACAATGGCACTCAGTGCATCGCTGATCATTGCCCTATTTTTGCTTCCACCCTTTGCTGCCTTTCTGTTCCGGAAAACCGATATTCGTGAACGTTCGAGATATGTTATCAATGGGGTGCTCATCGCATTGGGGATTACTGCATTGGTCCTTGGGTTCTGGCTGGGTAGTGTTTTGATCGCCTTTGGTGCGGTCGCAATCCTAAAAATCAAAGGGAAACTTACAGCCAAGCGTGCCAATTTGGTCAATATCATAATTTCGGCCACGGCGCTTGTATTCTTATTGGCAGAATACTGGCGGCCCTTGGGATTTGATAGAAGTATGGTAATGAACCTGATTTTTGTGGCCATTATCTGTTTCGGATTGTTGGGCGCATTCTCGTTGTTCAGGATGTACTATTCGAGAATCCTACGATGGGCGTTACAGAACAAATTGTTGTTCCTGATCATACCGGCCACCGTTCTTACTTTGGGGATCATTATCATGAAGAATACGGGAAAGGAATTTATGCCGGCACTCAATGAGGGCACTTTCCTATTGATGCCCACGTCCTTGCCACATGCTGGAGTAGAAGAAAACAAGCGGGTATTGCAGCAGTTGGATATGGCCGTGGCCAGCATTCCTGAAATCGAGACCGTAGTGGTGAAAGCGGGACGTACGGAATCCGCTCTCGATCCCGCACCACTTTCCATGTACGAGAATATCATTCAGTACAAGTCGGAATATATGCGGAATGAAAAAGGCGACCGTCAACGCTATAAAACGAACGATGATGGGCTTTTTATAGTGAATAATAATAAGTTCATAATCAATCCGAACAATGAGATTGGCGACAATGCCACTTATGAAAAATCACAACTTGTTACCACGGCGACAGGGGAAGACTTGATTCCCGATGACAATGGCGCGTATTACCGCAATTGGCGACCGGAAATCAATAGTCCGGATGATATCTGGAACGAGATCGTTCGGGTAACGAAATTGCCAGGTATTACCTCCGCTCCCAAACTACAGCCCATTGAAACCCGACTGGTTATGTTACAAACCGGGATGCGAGCTCCTATGGGAATTAAGGTAAAAGGTCAGGATTTACGTCAAATTGAAGCATTTGGACTTAAACTTGAAGACATCCTAAAGCAGGCCGAAGGCGTAAAGGAGCAAGCCGTTTTTGCAGACCGTATCATAGGGAAACCCTATCTCTTGATCGATATTAAAAGGGAACAACTTGCGCGATATGGTATTAGCGTCATGGACGTTCAGGAAATACTGCAGGTAGCGGTGGGCGGTATGCCTTTGACCCAGACCGTTGAAGGCAGGGAACGCTATGCGGTGCGGGTGCGTTACCCAAGGGAACTTCGTGAAAATCCCACGGATCTTAAGGATATTTATGTACCCGTTGAAAAAGGGAATCCGGTTCCGCTCGGGGAACTTGTCGATATCAGATATGAACAAGGGCCGCAGATGATAAAAAGCGAAGATACCTTTCTAGTGGGCTATGTTCTTTTCGACAAGTTGGACGGTTTTGCCGAAGTGAATGTAGTGGAAAACGCACAGGCTTTGATTCAAAAGAAAATCGATTCCGGTGAATTGACGGTGCCAGAGGGTGTAAGTTACAGGTTTACGGGAACCTATGAAAACCAATTGAGGGCAGAAAAAACTTTGTCCATCATAGTGCCTTTATCCTTGCTGGTTATTTTTCTTATTCTGTATTTCCAGTTCCGTTCGGTATCGACTTCGTTGATGGTATTTTCGGGAATTGCGGTGGCCTTTGCGGGAGGTTTTATAATGATCTGGTTATATGGCCAGCCTTGGTTCTTCAATTTTAATCTGTTTGGGGAGAATATGCGCGAGCTCTTTAATATGAAGACCATCAATCTAAGTGTAGCGGTATGGGTCGGTTTTATTGCACTTTTCGGTATTGCGACAGACGATGGAGTGATCATGGCCACCTATCTGACACAGACTTTCGACCGTGAAAACCCTACGGATAAAAAAAGCATTCGTCTGTACACACTCGAAGCTGCGGAAAAACGTATTCGTCCCTGTTTGATGACTACGGTAACGACCATTTTGGCCTTGTTGCCCGTGCTTACTTCAACAGGAAAAGGAAGCGATATCATGATCCCAATGGCCATACCCATTTTCGGGGGGATGCTGATCGATATTACTTCCTATTTTATTCTTCCGGTGCTGTACAGCTGGAGGCAAGAGTTGAAGGTTAGGAAGTTGAGAGTTAGGAGTTAGGAGGTTTAGAGTTGAGAGTTAAGATTGGAAAGAGAGAAGAGAGAAGAGAGAAAAGAGAAAAGAGTTTAGAGTTTTGAGTTAAGATTGAAAAGAAAAAAGAAAAGAGTTTAGGGTTTTGAGTTCAGAGTTAAAAAAGAAAAAAGAGAAAAGAGAGGTGAGTGTAGAGTTGAAAATAATAAGTGAAAAGTGGAAGAAATGAGAGGAATGCGAGGAAATATACTGAGGATCAGCAAAAGCACAATTGGAATAAAAGGAGTCCTTTTCTGCTTGTCTTTTTTTCTTTTTCTGAATATGCAAGGGCAAGGGTTGCAGGCGTATATCGATGAGGCCATCTCCAATAATCCAGAGATTGAGAAGGTTGATTTGCAGTATAGGATTGCTTCTGAAAAAATAAATGAGGTCAACAGTTTGCCAAATACCGATCTAAACGTTGGTGTTATGGCCATCGCTCCCGAAATGGAAATGCCCATGGAACTTTTTAAGGTTTCTGTAATGCAAATGTTACCGTGGTTCGGAACGCTATCCTCGAGAAAAGATTATGCTGCATCTATGGCCGATGCGCAATATGTGGAAATCACCATCGCCAAACGGAAATTGGCGCTTTCAATTTCTCAATCCTATTATTCGCTCTACGAGATCAGGGCGAAGCAAGATGTACTTGATAAAAATATTGCGCTTTTGCTAACCTATGAGCGCCTTGCCCTGATTTCCGTGGAAGTGGGCAAAGCATCAGCAGTGGATGTTTTAAAATTACAGATCAGGCAGAATGAACTCAAACAGGAAATTGAGGTGTTATTCCAACAAAATAAAGGGATCCAGGCAGCGATGAATAGTTTGTTGAATAGGGATTATGATAGCACAATTGTAGTGGTTTCCTCTTTGGAAATACCGGAAAACGATAATTTTTACAGCTTCGATAGTTTGTTGGTCAACCCAGAGTTGCTCAAATATGACAAGCTGTACCAATCTGTTGAACAATCCGAGTTATTGAACCAAAAAGAAAGTGGCCCAATGGTTGGTTTTGGAGTAGAATACAGTAAACTGGAAGATAGCCCAATGATTACCAGTTCTTATAGAGACATGGTGATGCCAATGGTCTCCCTATCCATACCAATCTTCAACACTAAATATAAATCACAAACCATACAGAATGAATTGGGCAAGCAGGAAATACAATCTCAAAAGGAGGAACGTTTTAATGCGTTGAAGGCTGATCTGGCCAAAGCCATTTCTCAGCGCAATCAGGCACGTATAAAATTCAATACCCAAATAGAGAACCTTGTACAGGCCAATAATGCCGAAGAGATCCTGATAAAAAACTATGAAACAGGAACGATAGACTTTAACGATGTCTTGGATATTCAAGAACTGCAGTTAAAGTTTCAGATGGATCAAATCGAGTCGGTGCAGGGCTATTTCGTCCAGCAATCCATTATCAACTATTTAACAAACCAGACCTAACAGGTTTTCAAAACCTGTTAGGTCTAAAAGAAACCTTGATTTCCATTTTGGAAAAAAATGGGTTTGCATTGATTGACAGTCCGGCAAAGCAATTGGTAGAGCAAGTAAAAATCGAGTTGATTACGCTATTAAAGCGTTTGCCTTTGGATATCGACCGGAAACTTTCCACCTATCTCGAGGAAAAACTCAACCGGGAATATTCCAAAACCAGCAAGTTGTTTTCGATGACGGAGGATGTTACGATAGAAAAATATTTCATCAAATTGAAAATTGAAAAAGTAAAGGAACTCATTCAAAACCAAGAATACAATTTCACGGAAATGGGACAACTGCTCAATTATAGCAACATCAACCATTTGAGCAGGCAATTTAAAAGTGAAACAGGAATGAGCTTATCTAATTATAAATCACAGCAGGAAAATCAAAGAAATTCTTTAGACCGAATTATATAACTATTAGCCAAGATTATGACACAAAGTATTGAATTTGAATGCTAATTTTAATAAAATACCTAATGCAATGACAAAAATAAGCTACGCACTTCTGTTCGTATTGATTTGCTTCAATACAACATTTGCGCAAAATGAAGGAAATGAAGATAATTTGCCTGTTCATGAATACACTTTGACCATCAAGGAAGAAATGGTTAACAAGGCTGGAAAGGAAGTTAAGGGAATGACCGTAAACGGAACCATTCCTGGCCCAACCATCGAATTTACTGAAGGCGAATACGCCGTCATTTACGTGAAGAATGAAATGAGTGTAGAAACATCTGTGCATTGGCACGGATTATTGCTGCCTAATTTCTACGATGGCGTTCCGTACTTGTCAACACCACCCATAAAACCGGGGACGACGTTCAAATATGAGTTTCCCTTGAAACAATCTGGCACGTATTGGTATCATTCTCATACGATGCTGCAAGAGCAAAGTGGTGTTTTTGGATCCATCGTGATAAATCCCAAAGAAAAAACCTTGGATTATGATAAAGATTTGGTGTTAGTACTGTCTGATTGGACAAACGAAAAACCGATGAACGTTCTGCGAAACCTAAAACGTGGTAACGAATGGTACCAAATGAAAAAAGGCACGTCAACACCATTAAATAGAGTGATTGCCCGTGGGGCATTTGGCGCACAGCTTGATTTTTGGAGACAACGCATGGGCGGTGCAGATATCGCCGATGTCTATTATCCTGCATTTTTGATAAATGGGGAAGAATCTTTGGCATATCCAGAATATAAACCTGGCGAAAAGTTGCGGTTGCGTATCATCAATGGTTCAGCATCTTCACAGTTTTGGATGACTTTTGGTGGCGAAACCCCAATGTTGGTTTCTGCGGATGGAAATAATGTGGTTCCTGTCGCACATAACAAAACATTTATTGGCGTTGCCGAAACCTACGATTTTATCGTGACCGTTCCGCAGAATGGCAAAATCGAATTCAGGGCAATGGCACAGGATGGTTCGGGAACGGCAACTGCATTTATTGGAAATGGCGAAATACTTCCTGCGGAAGTGGTGGCCAAACCCGATAAGATCAAGATGATGCAGCAAATGGCCAAAATGGACCTGCCTGCCGGACAGGCAGGTATGAAAATGGGTGCGCACGCCTTAAAATTTCAGCCCAATAAGGATGAGTGTTTCGAAATGAAGGAAGAATACGGAATGCAGATGGACGAGATGAAAATGGATGATGGAAAAATGAAGATGAAGGATGACAAAATGAAAATGGATATGCCGAAGGATTCACTGATGAATGATAAAATGGACCATTCCAAAATGAACCATTCCATGATGGAAATGAAGAAAGATTCAACTGGTGTTATGGATAGCATGCCTATGAAAAAGACCGATATGAAGATGAACCATTCAAAAATGAAAGGGAAGAAAATGAACGATATGCAGATGGATGATATGCAAATAGACGGGATGAATATGTTTTCAGAATATAATTACGATTACTTAAAATCGCCCGTAAAAACGAATTATGATGAAAAACTACCGGTCAAGGAAATTCTGTTGAACCTCACGGGAAATATGCAACGCTATATCTGGAGTATGAACGGCGTGCCACTAAGTGAAGCCGATAATATCAAAATAAAGAGTGGTGAGGTGACCAGGATGACTTTCAATAATTTGACCATGATGCACCACCCAATGCATCTACATGGTCACTTTTTTAGGGTCATCAATGAAAATGGAGCATATTCGCCCTTAAAACATACGGTCAATGTACCACCAATGCAACAAGTTACCATAGAATTTCACGGTAACAATGGCGATGAATATGGCGACTGGTTTTTCCACTGTCATATTCTGTACCACTTGATGAGCGGTATGGCGCGCGTGATAAGTTATGACACGCCCCGTGACCCAAGAATGGCAGCATATCCAGTTAAAAACTTAATCAAGGAAGCAGACCAATATTATGCCTGGTCAATGGTGGATGCGGCTTCGCATATGACGGAGTTCAATTTTGTGGCATCTAACATAAGAAACCAATTCAATGTTTCCGCAGAATATGGCTGGAACCAAAATCTGGAAGCCGAAGTGGCCTACGAACGTTATCTGCACGATTATTTTAGGGTTTTTGCGGGTGTGAACATTGAAAATGAAATCGAGGACAGTTTGGACGAAATCTCGACCACGGCCATTGCGGGAATCCGATTTTTGACACCCTATCTCTTCAATCTTGACGTGCGCATAGACAATAAATTGCGGCCGCAGATAAGTTTGAGTCGTGAAATCTTAATCTTCCCGCGAACAGCCATTTTCAGTAATTATGAATACCAAGCCGATTTTGGTTGGGTCGATGACCTTCCTATGGGAGATCATTTCGCAAAAGAAGTTGTTTGGAGTGCAGGTTTGGAATACTTTTTATCCCGAAACTTTTCATTGATGGGCAGCTACGATAACCGCTTTGGTGCAGGTGGTGGTCTTTCATTAAGATTCTAACTATGAATAGTACCTATAAAAAAGACAGTTTATCACTGATTGGAGCCATCGCATTAGGTACTGGTGTAATGATTGGTGCGGGTATTTTTGCCTTATTGGGTCAGGTAGCTGAATTGTCGGGCAATTTATTTCCATTTGCCTTTATTGCTGGAGCGATAATTTCAGGATTTAGTGCATATGGCTATATCAAATTATCAAATGCATTTCCGTCTTCGGGTGGTATAGCAATGTATTTGGTCAAAGCCTATGGTAAACGAACTGTTGCGGCATCGGGTGCACTATTAATGGCATTCTCAATGATTATCAATGAGAGTCTGGTAGCCCGTACTTTTGGTTCTTATACCTTACAGCTCTTTAATGTGGACAATTACAATGTTTGGGTGCCAATATTAGGAGTAATCCTCATTATCGGTGCCTTTCTAATTAATATTTCTGGCAATAATTTTATTGGAAAGTCATCATTGGTTATGGCAATCTTGAAGGTTGGAGGTCTTGCTGTTTTTGCAATAGGAGCACTTTGGTATGCTGGATTTTCTTTCCAAGATACTATTACATTAAGTAATTCAACAAATTATGCGGTAACAGATTATTTAGGTGCATTGGCTTTGGCTATTGTGGCGTATAAAGGATTTACTACAATCACAAACAGCGGTGGAGAAATCGTTAACCCAAATAAGAATGTAGGTCGGGCAATTATAATTTCTCTTTCAATTTGTACTGTAATATATCTATTAGTGGCATTTGCAGTTTCCTCTAATTTAACTATTTCAGAAATTGTGGCAGCCAAGGATTATTCATTGGCAGAGGCTTCCAAGCCAGCTTTTGGTAAATACGGATTATGGTTTACCGTTGGTATAGCAATCGTAGCTACCATATCTGGAATTATAGCCAGCATCTTTGCCGTATCAAGAATGACAGCAATGTTAACGGATATGAAGCTCATTCCTCATAAACATTTTGGTATGCCAGGGAATGTTCAAAAACATATGTTAGTTTACGTTGCTGTTATTGCCATTGTACTCACTATATTTTTTGATTTAAGTCGAATAGCATCTTTGGGTGCAATATTTTATTTGGTAATGGACATCCTCTTCCAATGGGGTATACTGCGAAACTTAAGAAAA
>JBDNGW010000073.1:0-3656 GCA_041689735.1 Leeuwenhoekiella sp.
CCTCTATTGAGGAAGATTCGTCTGGATATTTTTCAAAAAATGCTCGTAAGTTCATTGGTTTATTTTTAAAGTTTCTTACTCAAATTTAATCCTTTTTATTTAATGGTACAAGTAACGGACAGTCATATATTATTTAATAGTTAATATTACACATTCAACTGAAACTAAGATGTGTTTGTAATAGGTCTTGATTTCCAGTATTTGAGCATCAAATAAACTTAAACCGGACTTTAAATTTCAATGATTTATTTTTCAAGTTAGCAGTTCAATATTTCTGGAACAATCAACTATTCTAATACGCTTTAATTAAAACCAAAATCATGCGCAAAATTACTTTCTATTTGGTCCTATTCGGACTTTGCTTTGGCATTCCTAATTTATTTGCCCAAAACACGGTAAAGGGCGTTGTTACAGATGCTAATGGTGGTATACCACTTCCCGGTGCCACTGTTTTGGAAAAAGGGACAAATAACGGGGCCGCTACAGATTTTGATGGCAATTTTACAATTGACGTTCAAGAGGGTGCCACACTTGTCTTCTCTATGATCGGCTTTGAGAAAAAAGAAGTTGTAGTGGACGCAAAAACAACTATTAATGTGATCCTCGCCGAGGATGCGCAAGCCCTTGATGAGGTCGTGATTACCGCTTTGGGTATCAAGCGGGAGCGAAAATCATTGGGTTATGCCCTACAAGAAGTGTCCGGAGACCGCCTCGTGGAATCTCGAGAGAACAACGTGGCAAACGCTTTTGCCGGTAAAGTTTCCGGTCTGCAAGTTATACGGGGCAGTAATGGTCCCGCCAGCTCATCCAAAATTGTTCTTAGGGGAAACAATTCCTTAACGGGCGACAACCAACCGCTTGTCGTTGTGGACGGAATATGGATAACTTTACGGGTGCCACAAACAATGATTTCTTCAATCCATCAATCGATAGGGGAAACGGTCTCGGCGACTTAAGTCCAGAGAATATTCAGAGTATATCAGTACTTAAAGGTGCTTCAGCAGCGGCGCTTTATGGTTCTCGTGCCGGTAACGGTGTTATACTTGTTACGACCAAATCAGGTAGAAAAACAGATGGTCTGGGCATCACCTATTCAAATACGACCGGTTTTGCAAATATTTTTACTTCTCCAGACCTACAAAGTGAATTTGGCCAAGGTAGTAATGGCGTTTTTGATAATCAATCCACGTCTAGCTGGGGACCTAAAATAGCGGGTCAGATTGTAACCAATGCACAAGATCAGGATGTTCCACTTCAGGCTTATGATAACCTAAACAATTATTTGGATGTAGGTGTAAATCAGACCCATTCACTTTCTTTTCAGCAGCAGGTGAGTAACGGTACGTCCCTATATTCTTCTGCAACTTACCTGAATGATGAAAGCATGATTCCAGGGGCAGAGTTGGATCGTTTAAATCTATTGACCCGGGCTACGTCTATTTTTGGAAAAGATGACAACTGGACAACTGATGTCAAGGTTCAATACATTAGGTCAACGGCAAACAACCGTCCTCTGAGCGGAGCTAATATAAATAACATTTTTTCAACACTTTATCCATTGCCACGTTCACTTAATATCAGGGATTATTCGGCAGGTAGTGACCCCACGGGAAAGATGATCTGGTACGTTCCCAGTAATTCGGTCAATCCATATTGGACCGCCGATTATAGTTTGAATATGGACAAGAGAGATCGATATTTACTTAACGCTTCTTTGAAACATGATTTCAACGATTGGTTGAGCGCGGAGGTAAAGGCAGGTGGAGATTTATATACCACTAATACCGAAACGAAATTATATGGGGGTGGACCAAATACACCAACAGGTCGCTATAGCTTGGGTAAGGATACCTTTTCTGAAACGAACTACAGTTTCCTCGTTAGTGCAGTTCAAGATGATATTTTTGGTAACTTTGGGGGAGCCGTTAATTTAGGTGGAAACCTTATGGAACGCAAATCTATTGGTATCAATGGTAATGCAGGGGAATTAGAAGTCCCTAATCTATTTGCACTCAATAACAGTTTGGGAAATCCTAGTGTTGGTGAGAGCCAGACCAATAGGAAGATCAATTCTTTATATGGAACATTGCAACTTAACTATGATGGGTATATATTTGTAGATGTTACGGGACGTAATGACTGGTCATCTACCTTGAGCAAGGCAAACCGTTCCTTCTTTTATCCGTCCGTTAGTACCTCAATTGTTTTTAGCGATATGATAACTCGGTATGGGGGTACTTTGCCCAGCTGGTTTAGCTACGGAAAGATACGCGCTTCTTACGCCGAAGTGGGTAACGACTTAGATCCCTATGAATTGTACAATACGTATGTTATAGGAAATGACCCCAACGGTAACACTACAGCTCAGCGAGAAAATACAAGATATGATGAAGGTCTAAAAAGTGAACTAATAAAATCGAAGGAATTAGGATTTGAGGCACGCTTTCTAAAAGGGCGTTTAGCATTTGATTTCTCCTATTATCGTACCAACGCCACAAGACAACTTATCAACCTTCCCCTTAATCCCTTGAGCGGTTATGCTCAATATAAGGCCAATGCGGGAGATATTCAGAACGAGGGCGTTGAATTGATGGTTAATGGTCGTGTACTCGATAATCCCGATGGGCTTACCTGGGATGTAAACCTTAACTACTCACGCAATAGTAATACAATCAAGAGATTAACAGAAGAGACAAAACGGTATCGTCTGGGAGGATTTGATAATCTCGCTGTTTTTGCAGTTGAAAAAGGAGGCTATGGAGAGATTTTCGGCTCAAAATTTAAGCGTATTGAAGACGCAGACAGCCCATTTTTTGGTCAGATAGAAGTAGACGGCGAAGGGCTTCCCCTTCCTGGTGAAGAATCTGTAAGCCTTGGAAACCAGCAGCCAGACCCCCCTTATCGGTTTTGGAAGTACATTTTCCTATAAAAATGTATCCTTCGGCTTTTTGGTCGATGCACGTTTAGGCGGGGAGATCTTTTCGGGTACCAACAGGTCGCTGCAAAATGCAGGTTCGGGTGCCGCAACTGTGGTAAACGGGGAGCGTGCTGACATCGTTGTGCCAGGGGTGGTGCAAGATGAAAACGGAATTTTCTCAACAAACACGACTCCGGTTACACCGCAGAACTATTGGAGTGCAGTAACAAATCGCTCTGGAAATTTAGGTATTACAGAAGCAAATATTTATGATGCTACTAACGTGCGCTTGCGTACGTTGAATCTTCGCTATGATTTTACTGCGAATGCGCTAGAGCACACTCCTTTAGAAAAAGCGTATATTGGGGTGTCTGCCACTAACGTATGGATGATTACCAGTCATCTGAATGGAGTGGATCCCGAGTCGGTTTATGCCACAAGTACCAACGCTGTTGGTTTTGAAAATTCGGCACCTCCGACCACGCGAACCGTTTTCTTTAACTTTGGGGTAAGTTTTTAAAAAATAAGGCTCTAGTTTAGAATGGCTATTATGGTTGAAATATCCGATTTTAGGTGTTTTGGATCCCTTTAGGGACGGAGCAAGAACAAAATGCCGAAAATCAGATCATTTTTTCCCCGGCCTTAAAGGGAATAATCGGATTTTCTACGTTTGAACCAACTTGAAACATTCATGATTTCAATTTTAACAATAATAGCAACGCTACATTAAACTAGAGCC
>JBDNGW010000074.1:0-2715 GCA_041689735.1 Leeuwenhoekiella sp.
CAACCTTGTGAAACTCGACATGTACCGACTCAATGGAAAGGCCGATCGTTTTCAGGCTGAAGTATCTTTGGATAAAAGCTCGCCAAAAGGAGCCACAGGTCGTTTTCAAATAATGGTGGAAGAAAAATTTGGTGGACGCGTACTATTTGATAGTGGCAATATCAAAAAAGGCAAAGTAAAAATAGACATCGACGTTAGTGGCCTTTACTTTATTTTATTGGATTTTTCAGGAAAAAAAGTATTTGGTAATTGGGGCGATGCCAGGGTAATATCCCAATAAGTAACTTTAAAAACAGATATACTTTGAGGGTACACCAATCCACGTAAGAATTTCGAAGCTAGAACTTTTATTATTATTGAATCAGTATTATGACCAAGAAAATGTATAAATCAAAAATGAAGAATCATAGATACAACCTAATACTAATGATTACCATCTTAGCAGGATGTCATATTGCGTTGTTCGGTATATACAATTCTACCGATCCAAACACTTTGAAAAGTGAGGATTTGGCGGTCTCGGATTTTAAGGATGTAGAAAAAATTAATCAACTCCAAGGAAAAGAATTCTTAAATACGAACTCCAAGGATTTTGATAATGCCTTTTGGATTACGGACAACAGTAATTTACCAAAAAAAGATTCACTTTTCTATCTTAATCACCCCGCCCCTATTTTTAGAAAAGAATTTAAAACCAAAAATAAAATCAAAAAAACTACCCTTTATATTACCTCAGCCGGATACTATAAAGGAACTATAAATGGAGATCCCATCGGGAAAAACGTATTAGACCCGGCTTGGACAGATTATAGCAAAAGAACCTACTATACGGAATACGATATAACGCCGCAGATCAAAAAAGGAAATAATAGTCTTGGGGTCAGCTTGGGAAATGGTTTTTACAATCCACTTCCCCTTAAAAAATGGGGCAGAAGAAATTTAAGGAAGGATCTCACTGTTGGCAAACCTACTTTTATTGCCAATCTAGTATTGCAATATGAAAACGGGGATAGCCAAAGTGTTGTTACGGACAATTCATGGAAGTATTCCTACGGCCCTATTATTAAGAACAGCGTATATTTAGGCACTGTCTATGACGCGAGACAGGAATTAAAGGGCTGGGAAAAAGTAGGTTTTAATGATGCTTCTTGGATTCCGGCCATTATTGGCAATGGGCCTGGCGGAGAATTACAAAAAGCATTCTTCCCTCCGGTACAGGTTACCAAAACCATAACCCCAATTGCTATTACATCCCCAGACCAGAACGTTTATCTGGTTGATATGGGAGTTAATTTTACAGGTACATATAGGATTAAACTATCAGGAAAAATAGGAGACACCATCAACTTCAGGTTTGGCGAGCGTATTTATGATGATGGCAGCTTAAACCCAATGACCACGGTAATTGGACAAATAAAAAGAAAAGGTGTTGGTGGACCGGGAGCACCGGATATTGCCTGGCAAACAGATAGTTATATCATTGGCAATGACAATCCGGCTTGGTTCGAACCAGAATTCACCTATCACGTTTATAGATACATGGAGATAAAGGGTTTAAAAAAAGTTCCTGA
Source organism: Leeuwenhoekiella sp. (assembly GCA_041689735.1). GTDB lineage: Bacteria > Bacteroidota > Bacteroidia > Flavobacteriales > Flavobacteriaceae > Leeuwenhoekiella. The sequence goes on from JBDNGW010000074.1 coordinate 1,572, forward strand.
AATCTCCAACATACTGGGCCTTGCTATACATACCAATGTCAAGGACGCCAGTGATTTCAACAGTTCTTCAGAGCTATTCAATAAAATTCAACAGATAACCGAAAGGACCTTTTTGTCCAATTTGGTCAGTGTTCAATCCGATTGCGCTGCAAGGGAAAAATTTGGTTATGGAGGCGATTTAAATGCAACCAGCGAATCTTATATCAACAACTATGACATGCAAGGGTTTTACCGTAAAACGGTCTACGACTGGGTAGACGCCATGAAAGATTCCTCTTTTGTAGACACCGCCCCTTTTGCAGGTGTTCAATATTGTGGCATTAGCTGGGAATCCGCCTACCTTACCACGCAGTATTACCTATATCTCTATTATAATGATACTGAATTTGTCAAGGAACTTTATGATGGGAATAAAAAATGGATAGAAAAAGTAGCTAGAATCCATCCGGAGGGACTAGTTAACAACGGCCTTAGCGACCATGAATCCCTAGAACCTGTTCCTGTTCAATTAACGGGTACTTCACACTATCTCCAATGCGCCGAAATCATGGAAACATTTGCCAACGTAATGGGCGATATAGAAAATGAAAAAAAATACAACAGTTTGGCAAAAAGGCTTCGCAGCCTAATAAAGGCCGAATTTTGGGATAAACCTGTAGTTGGTAAAATAAATCGCCAGACCCTATTTTCCACCTTGCTTTACCATAACATCGTGCCCAAAGAAGAACTTGAAGCCGCCAAGGACTCCTTACAAAAAGCTTTAAAAAATGGTCCCAACGGCCACCTCAATACTGGAATTTTTGGCACTAAATACGCTCTTGAGGCCATTTCGAAAAATATATCCCCCGATGCTGTCTACGAAATGGTAAACAGCAAGGAATATCCAGGCTGGGGCTTTATGGTGGACAATGGGGCAACCACCATTTGGGAGACTTGGAAAGAAAGTGATGGTGTTTTTTCCAACAACCACCCGATGTTCGGTTCAGTTTCGGAATGGTTTTACCGCTGGCTTGGAGGCATACAACCAGACCCTGCGCATCCCGGCTTTAAAAAATTCATTCTAGCTCCGTCTACCCCTGAAGGACTTGATTATGTGAATACAAAATACAATTCCCCTTTTGGAACAATCGTATCCAATTGGAAG
>JBDNGW010000075.1:0-11196 GCA_041689735.1 Leeuwenhoekiella sp.
ATAGTAGCATATTTGTATTTTTCTTGTTCGTACTATAAAAATACAGTAAAACCAGGCGTTAAGCAAGGTTTGTATGCTACTTTTTTTTGTTTTTATCCCTTTGTAAAATCAATGTTTTCGGGGTGCGAAACTTGAGTTAAATGATAAACGAGTTTGTTAATTATATGAACTATAATTTTCGAACTATTCCAAATTATTCGCATCCATATAAAAAATAGTAGGGGGTTATCTTTAGTATTAGGAAACGGAACGCCCGCCTATGAAAAGGTCTTCACGGGAACAGGAATGGCTAGTGGTAAGCTGCATTCAGCGTTACAGATGATAGGTTGAAAGATGCTCTAAATTCCAATCGTGCATATAATATCAAAGTTGAAAAGTATTTAGAAAACCTCAATAAAGAATGCCTTCCTTCTCACAACCGTCAAAATTTGCTTTTCAGTACTGTAAAGTAATCGACCTTGTTTTTCTTACCTTGTTCATTTCCTGAATTAGACTGTTTTTACTATTGTAATACTAACAGATTTAACAGGGTTTTTACAATATTTGCTATAAGGTTAATTATCGTAACGATTGTGTTAAAGATATTCGTGTCCAAACCACATCTTTAAATACTGATAACACAATGTAATAGATAAAGATTATTTTACATGCTATACATTAATATTAATGATTCAGATCCTTTAATAAAATTCCTTTCAGCATTTCAAGATGTATTGGGTGGCACGTCCGAAAATTATGGCAACGAGCAACTTCTCACTATTTCCAATGGCAATGCGGAAGGGAGCATAAAGTGCGTACCCTGTAACGGTGGGGTAGGTCTGATTCAATTTGATGTTTCCTTTAAGGATAGGGTTTGCCTAAATATTAATACTTCTGTTGTAAATATCCTGCACTTTATATATAGTATGCAAGGGCAGTTTGCCGTAGATTCCCGAAGTCAGGATGAAGAATATATTGTTATTAAAAAATTTGAATCTGTAATTTTAAGTCTGGATCGGCCTACTGGTAACAAGATTTACTTTGAAGCGGATCAAAATTTGAAAATTACCATAATTGTACTCAACCGCGCACTGTACAGTAACAGGCACAATCTCCAAAAAGATGATGAAGATCCCTTGACTCAGCTTTTTGTTCACGGCAAGCAGAATCCTGTGGCATTTCTGGATAACTACGATATTAGGATTGCCCAGCATGTAAAAGCCTTGAGCACGATAGAAAGCACGGGAATTATTCGACAGATTTTAGTAGAAAATAAGATCAATGAAATCCTCGCCATGCAAATACAGCATTATTTGGATTACGGTGATAAAGAACGGTTTGTGGACCTTACAAAAAATGAAATTTCTAAGGCGATGAGTCTTTCGGATTTTATAAAAGAGGAACCGGTTTATCCACATAGTATCGATAGTTTAAGCGCAAAAAACGGACTGTCGCCTGCTAAACTTCAGAAATCCTTTAAATATCTTTATGGTCACACCGTTTCTGATTATGTACGTGACGTGCGATTAATGAAAGCGGAAGACCTTATAAAAAACACAGATTGGAGTATATCTGAAATCGTTTACGCCGTAGGTTTCAATAGTAGGAGCTATTTTTCGAAAATCTTCAAGAAAAAATATAAGCTCAGCCCAAAAAAATATCAATCCCTTTTTAAACTGAATACACTTTAAGCCAGAGTTTTTGAGGTTTTTTAATATTTGTCGGCCTTTATCCACTTTTGTGGGTAATTCTTGCGTTTTTTTGCCAGAGGGATATTGGCCAAAATGTGTTCCGCGGTAGCCTCGAATGAATAGAAAATTCCAAAGTCTTCCATAACTTAAAAAATGCGTAAATTCGCGCTTTATTTCAATACTACATGTTAGAAAAACTAAATATAGTAAAACAGCGCTTTGACGAGGTGAGTGATTTGATCATTCAGCCAGACATCATGAGCGACCAGAAAAGATATATTGCCTTAAATAAGGAATATAAAGATCTGCGCGCGCTTATGGATGTGCGCGAAAAGTATCAAAATCATAACCAACGTATCGAGGAAGCAGAAGAGATCGTCAAAGAAGGTGGTGACGACGAGATGGTGGAAATGGCAAGGATGCAGCTGGAGGAAGCTAAAGGAGAAATCCCAAAGTTGGAAGAAAAAATACGCATGATGCTCGTTCCCAAAGATCCCGAGGACAGCAAAAATGCGGTAATGGAAATACGTGCCGGCACCGGTGGTGACGAGGCCAGTATTTTTGCCGGTGATATTTACCGTATGTACATGAAATACTGCGAGAGCAAAGGATGGAAAACCAGCACCATAGATTATAACGAGGGCACCAGCGGTGGTTTTAAGGAAATTCAGGTTGAAATCAGCGGTGAAGAGGTATATGGCACGTTGAAGTTTGAAGCCGGCGTTCACCGCGTACAGCGTGTGCCGCAGACCGAAACACAGGGCCGCGTGCATACCAGCGCCGCCACGGTAATGGTCTTTCCGGAAGCGGAAGAATTTGATGTGGAAATAAATCCCAAAGATGTACGTATTGATTATTTCTGTTCTTCCGGGCCCGGTGGGCAATCGGTGAACACGACCTACTCTGCTGTGCGGTTGACGCATATTCCCACGGGTCTGGTGGCGCAGTGCCAGGATCAGAAATCGCAGCACAAAAACAAGGAAAAGGCGTTTAAGGTTTTACGCTCCAGGCTTTATGATATGGAGCTGGCCAAAAAGCAGGAAGAAGATGCCCTGAAACGTGGCTCTATGGTGACCAGTGGTGACCGTAGCGCAAAAATACGCACCTACAACTATCCGCAAGGGCGAGTGACCGATCATCGCATCAATTTTACACTTTATGATTTATCAAATATTATAGACGGCGATGTGCAGCGCATTATTGACGAACTTCAACTAGTCAGCAATACTGAAAAGTTGAAAGAAACGGGGGAAGCCTTTTAGAAATCGGCTGTTTTAGGCCAAAAACGATCAAACTTTAGTGAAAATCGATGCATTAGTTCAGCAAATAAAGCACAAACGTTCCTTCCTTTGCATTGGGTTAGATACCGATCTGGATAAAATTCCGCAGCATTTAAAGGGGAAGGAAGATGCGATTTTTCAGTTTAATAAGGCAATTATAGATTCGACACATCACTTTGCGGTGGCCTATAAATCCAACACTGCATTTTACGAAGCCTACGGACTTCAAGGATGGGAAGCGCTTAAGAAAACCATTGATTATCTTAACGAGAATCATCCAGAGATTTTCACTATCGCCGATGCAAAACGCGGCGATATAGGTAATACTTCCACACGCTACGCAAAAGCTTTTTTTGAAGAAATGGGCTTTGATTCGGTTACCGTTGCGCCATATATGGGTCGGGATTCGATAGAACCCTTTCTTGCTTTTGAAGATAAATATGCCATTATGCTGGCGCTTACCTCAAATCCTGGGGCTTTTGATTTTCAGACGAAAAAAAGCGAAGATCAAGAACTCTACAAGCAGGTGTTGGAAATATCTAAAACCTGGGAAAACAGCAAAAACCTCATGTACGTAGTTGGCGCCACCAAAGCCGAATATTTTGCCGAAATACGTAAGATTGTTCCCGATGCTTTTCTGCTCGTTCCCGGCATTGGCGCACAAGGCGGAAATCTACAGGAAGTTTGTACATATGGGATGAATGAAAATGTGGGGCTTTTAGTGAACTCTTCCCGCGGAATTATTTACGCTTCCGCGGAAGTAGATTTCGCACATGCGGCCTCAAGCGAAGCAGAAAAAATACAGCAACAAATGGCTGAAATCCTATTAAAATCGGGCTTTTAAGGTCTGTTTTCATCTCTTTTAGATTACTTTTCGCGAATCACTTAAAATGATCTTTGAGCCCTCTAGATTCTCCAAATTTCAAAATTTTGGAGAAGTTGTTCGGCCTTAAACTATTATAGACATCACAGACATCACGATGTAAGAAGCAATTTAAACCTGTGAGTTTTTTTAACTTCAGAATGTTCCGACTATAAGCTGGCAAAATATTTAAAGTAGAATTTTTCTTCAGAAATGACAAAATTCGATCTAAAGTTTGCTTTTGGTTGTTTCAACGCTCAGACCTGACAGGTTTTTGAAACCTGTCAGGTCATTAACGCTTGTAAAGTCTTAACCTTCAGCTCGTAAAAGATTTCAAAAGTGAAATTTTGTCGCAGGAACGACAAAATTTGACATAGAACCGATATGTTTTCAACGCTCAGACCTGACAGGTTTTTGAAACCTGTCAGCTTTTTAACGCTTGCAACGTTCCAACTTTCAGACCTCACAGGTTTTCACTCTACCTATAAGGTCTTTGTATATTTCGTAATTTAGACCCCATGAAGTTTATCGATCAACTTAACCGCACACTTTCCTTAGAAAAAACCCCAGAACGCATTGTGTGTCTGGTTCCTAGTCTTAGCGAACTTCTCGTCGATCTGGGACTGGGGGATAAGTTGGTGGGAGTAACCAAATTCTGCGTACATCCTGAAAATCTTCGCAAAGAAAAAACGGTCGTAGGCGGGACAAAATCGGTTCATTTTGATAAAATATTGGCGTTAAAACCAGATATTATTCTTTGCAATAAAGAGGAAAATACGCAAGAACTTGTTGAAAATTGCGAGAAAATTGCCCCCACGCATGTTTCGGATTTATCAAATCTTGAAGATGTTTATGCCCTTATTTTTCAATACGGGAAACTTTTTGAAGTAGCGCAAGTGGCCAAGCTTTTAGTAGAAAGCATTAAACAGAAAGCGACAACTTTCCGCGCTAGCGTAAAAAACACGGGTTCCCAAAAAGTTGCTTACTTGATCTGGAAAAAGCCATATATGGCAGCTGGAAAAGATACGTTCATCAATTTTCTACTGGAAATGAATGGTTTTCGGAATATTTTCATCAAAAACAAAGGGCGTTATCCAGAAGTAGAATTGCAAGAACTTGCCAATGCAGAAATTATTTTTCTTTCTTCAGAGCCGTTTCCCTTTAAGCAGAAACACATTGATGAGATTGCAGTACATACAAATGCTCAGATTATTCTGGTAGATGGAGAATATTTCAGTTGGTACGGCAGCCGCTTGCTTGGAGCTTTCGATTATTTTGAAGAATTACGGAAGCAACTTTTAGGAATTTCGCCTTATAATGTGAATCCAAGCTAAGAAAATCAGGTAATGCTGCGCACTAAAAATGTAAAGCAGGTCGAGAATCCAACTTTTCGTGTGAAAATGGTTATTTTGAGTGATTTTCGAAAAAAATCGTATCGAGAAAGACCATTTTCTACACATAGATATAATAAGCCAGACTCAGGTTTAAAAGGAGCTTAAGTAAGAATTATCCTTCCCCATATACTTCAACTCGAATCTCCTCCGTCTCCTCGGCATCCTTAAATAGATCCCAATCCTTACCCTGCGTGCGACGCGCGCCCAGAATATTGGCAAATTGTCCCGCTTTTATAGGATCGTTGTAACGGGCAAAACCGTAGGCGAGTCCGCCGGCAAAAGAGTCACCACAGCCTGTGGTATCCACAACTTTTCCTACAGGCACAGATTCTATCCAGTTTTTGACGGTTTTTTCATTTTTGCGCTGGTATAAAATACAACCGCGGGAGTCCATGGTGACATAAAAGTAAGAAACGCCTTGGTCTAAGACATGTTCAGCGAGTTCTGCCAAGTGCGCAATATGGTTTTCGTCATATATAGAAGGGATTTCATGCTCATATTCGCTAGAAAACCACATGCATTGCGATTCTTCCAGGTTCATTTTGAGCACATCAATATAAGGTAACCACTCGTCGCGATCTACCCAAAACTTACGGTGACGTTTTCCGGTAACATCCATAGCGGTTGTGGCGCCGTGGGCATCAAATACGATAATCCCTTTGCTTCTTTCTTTAATCGCACGTAAAGTGCTCAGGGAAATCTCAAAATCAGTGATAGGCACAAACACAAAGGCATCTGCATCCAGATGTTCTTCCATATGTTTGGGCAAAATGGGATTCATACAGGCAAGTTGTTTTTCCTCCCGGTTGTTCTGATCCTTAAAATCGAGGAGAATAACGGTTCCGCGATCTTCCAGCGTATTTATTCCTGAAATATCAATGTTTTTCCAAGGCTTAAACTCTGCTTCAATTCCATCAAAATCCTTTTTATGAATATTGGTCACGGGCGCTACAGTCCCCTTTTTATCCAACAATTTGGCCAAGGCGATAACGGGATGCGTCACACAGCCATATCGCGTAATGATGTCATTTGTATATGTGGAAATAGTGTCGCGCGGAATGGGCCCTGCCACGACAATTTTAAGTTGGTCTGCCATAATTATTTTTTAATCCTGTAGTGCAAATACACGTTGCAGTACAGTGGTGGTACGGGCGGCGGTAGAAGTGCGAATGTCTTTTTCTTCAACCGAGATCATATTAAAAACACCATCTAGCGCTTCTTTGGTAACATAATCGGTAAGGTCTGGATTTACATCTGTTGTTAATGGCACGCTATTGTAGCGGGTAATCAGGTTGTCCCAAATTTTAGCGGCGCCCACTTTCTCAAAAGAGGCTTTTATGGTTGGGTTAAATTTAGCATATAACTCCTCTCGCGTGCGTTCCTCCAGATAATTGGTGGCACTGCGGTCACCGCCCAGTAGAATGTTTTGTGCATCTGTAAAAGTGATCTGCTTGACTGCGTCTACAAAAATAGGTGTTGCCTGCCCCACGGCATCTGTCGCAGCACTGTTAAGCGCTTTGATGCCTTCATCTGCCAGACTGCCCAGCCCAATGCTACGTAGGGTTTTGTCCACTTTTTGCAGTTCTGGCGGCAATAGTATTTTCGCCAGGTCATTATTGTAAAAACCATCTTGCTGGGTAAGTTTTTCTACCTGTTTTTTTATGCCCATATCAAGCGCTTGCCGCAGACCGTCTGCGATCATGTCATTATCCACGCCTAGCTGCGGCATATTGCCCACCACATTTTGCAATTGGGCGCAGCCACTTAAAGTAACTGCTAAAATCAATATAAGTACTTTTTTCATCATTGTAGTGCTTCTTTCAAATATACTAAATAAAGGAAGCTTTTTTATGCTTCTTGAATTCAAGTGTTAAGTTAAGGATAAGCCGACGTATAATGCAAGGCATCTTTTAGGCCACCTCTTCGTTAAAAAATAATTCCGTAGCTACGGTTATGGAATTATTTTTTGCCTCGACCCGACCAAAAATATACGATTGCCTGATACGCCACATTACATTTAACTTAATGCTAGTTACTGCTTTTATAAACTCTTTTGATTGTATAAAGCTAATAATAGGCTCAAAATCTCGTTTCTCGGTCAGAAGTTGCCAATTAAAGTGTGGGCAATCTAAGAGCTTATTTAAACTGACTTCTTTTTGATTACCAGTGTTTTATGAACCGTGGCGTTGTCTAAAAATGGACGAATATCCAGATATTCCCAAATTTTTATACTTAGCCAGAATCGTAATCCCGATAGCTATCGGGAGAAAATCACTTTGAATTGACTTTATACAAACTCTAAAATAATTAAAATAATAGTGGTTCGCTTGTTAAATCCGTAAATTAGCAACCGTATAACGAAGAAAGATTACGAATGGAACAAGTTAAGACGTACAAACCGAAATATAAAGTAAGAATCGTTACTGCAGCCTCCCTTTTTGACGGGCATGACGCGGCCATAAACATTATGCGGCGTATCATTCAATCAACCGGGGTTGAGGTAATTCACTTAGGGCACGACCGCAGTGTGGAAGAAGTTGTTAATACTGCAATCCAAGAAGATGCTAATGCCATTGCCATGACATCCTATCAAGGTGGACATATCGAATATTTTAAATATATGTACGATCTGCTGAAGGAAAAAGGCGCCGAGCATATCAAGATTTTTGGCGGCGGCGGCGGCGTGATCCTGCCCGATGAGATCAAAGAATTACAGGATTATGGTATCACCCGTATCTATGCGCCCGATGACGGACGTGAACTTGGTTTACAGGGAATGATCAATGATCTGGTAGAACGTTCGGATTACGCCATTGGCGAAAAATTAAACGGTGAGGTAAAACAACTTGCCGCTAAAAATGATCATGCCATTGCACGTGTTATTTCCGCGGCAGAAAATTTTCCAGAAGTTGCCAAAGCTGCACTTGATGAAATTCACAAGAAAAATAAAAATTCCACAACGCCCGTTCTGGGAATCACCGGTACCGGTGGTTCTGGGAAATCTTCGTTGGTTGACGAACTCGTACGCCGATTTCTAGTAGATTTCGAAGATAAAACGATCGGTATTATTTCCGTTGATCCTTCCAAACGGAAAACCGGCGGTGCGCTGCTGGGTGATCGTATTCGGATGAATGCAATCAATTCGCCGCGGGTATATATGCGTTCGCTTGCCACGCGACAATCTAATCTGGCCTTGTCGAAATATGTGCAGGAAGCGGTTGAGGTTTTAAAGGCTGCGGAATATGATTTGATCATTTTGGAAACTTCCGGGATTGGACAAAGCGATACCGAAATCCTCGATCATTCTAATGTTTCGCTTTATGTAATGACACCCGAATTTGGTGCGGCCACCCAACTTGAAAAAATCGACATGCTCGATTTTGCCGATTTGGTTGCCATCAATAAATTCGACAAACGCGGAGCTTTGGATGCACTTCGCGATGTAAAAAAACAATACCAGCGTAACCACGGTCTTTGGCATGAAGATCCTGATACACTTCCGGTTTACGGTACGATCGCTTCTCAGTTCAACGATCCGGGTATGAACACGTTGTATCAAAAGATAATGGCGGCTTTAGCTGAAAAAACCGATTCCCCGCTGAAAAGTGAATATCATATTTCCGAAGAAATGTCGGAGAAAATTTATGTGATCCCGCCGGCACGCGTGCGCTATCTTTCTGAAATCGCAGAAAGCAACCGGAGTTACGACCAGACCGCCGAAGCACAAGTGGAAGTTGCCCAAAGACTTTACGGAATCTATAAAACGATCATCTCGCTTATTGAACCACAATCCGCGGTTTCATCTAGAGCAAAGGCAAAGGAAGAGCAATCTTTTTTAACCAAAACAGGTTTAGAAGAAGACGAAATGCTGAATCAAATTCAGGATGACACCGATAAAAAGTTGGCCGATTTATTGATCGCACAATTCAATAAAGTTAAAATGGATTTTGATCCCTACAACTGGGAAGAAATCCTGAAATGGAACGATACGGTCAAAAAATACAAAGATCCGGTCTATACGTTTAAAGTACGGGATAAAGAGATTAAGATCGATACGCACACCGAGTCGCTTTCGCATTCACAGATCCCAAAAGTAGCCTTACCAAAATACAAAGCATGGGGCGATTTATTACAATGGATCTTGCAGGAAAACGTGCCGGGAGAATTTCCGTTCACCGCCGGTCTTTATCCATTTAAGCGTCAGGGCGAAGATCCCACGCGCATGTTTGCCGGAGAAGGCGGGCCAGAACGCACCAACCGTCGTTTTCATTATGTGAGTTTTGGGTTGCCGGCAAAGCGGCTTTCCACCGCCTTTGATTCGGTCACTTTATATGGAAACGATCCAGACCAGCGTCCCGATATTTATGGAAAAATCGGTAATGCCGGGGTTTCCATTTGCTGCTTGGACGATGCCAAGAAATTGTATTCCGGCTTTGATCTGGCCGACGCAATGACTTCGGTAAGTATGACCATTAACGGTCCCGCGCCCATGTTGCTAGGATTCTTTATGAATGCGGCGATCGACCAACAATGCGAAAAACACATTAAGGAAAACGGCCTCGAAAAAGACGTAGCCGCCAAAATCAAAGCTATTTATAAAGAAAGCGGACTAGAACGCCCGGAGTACCAAGGGGAACTTCCTGAGGGAAATAATGGACTCGGTTTGATGTTGCTGGGCGTGACCGGAGACCGCGTTTTACCTGCTGATGTTTATAAAAAAATCAAACATGAAACCATGGTGGTGGTGCGGGGTACCGTACAGGCTGATATTTTAAAAGAAGATCAGGCGCAGAATACCTGTATTTTTTCTACGGAATTTGCATTGCGTTTAATGGGCGATGTGCAGGAATATTTTATCGAGAATAAAGTCCGAAATTTTTATTCGGTTTCGATTTCTGGTTATCACATTGCCGAAGCAGGGGCAAACCCGATCACACAATTAGCGCTTACTTTGGCCAACGGTTTCACGTACGTGGAATATTATTTGAGCCGTGGAATGGACATCAATAAATTTGGCCCCAACCTTTCCTTTTTCTTTTCCAACGGAATTGACCCAGAATATGCTGTTATTGGACGCGTATCCCGGAAAATTTGGTCAAAAGCATTGAAATATAAATATGGCGCTAACGCACGTGCGCAAATGTTGAAGTATCACATCCAGACTTCCGGACGTTCGCTTCATGCGCAGGAAATTGATTTTAATGATATAAGGACCACTTTACAGGCGCTTTATGCCATTTATGACAACTGTAACTCGCTTCATACCAACGCATATGACGAAGCAATTACAACTCCGACGGAAGAATCGGTGCGACGTGCAATGGCGATTCAGCTCATTATAAACAAAGAACTGGGCTTGGCCAAAAATGAAAATCCAATTCAAGGATCGTTTATTATTGAAGAACTCACAGATCTGGTAGAAAAAGCAGTACTCATGGAATTTGACCGCATCACCGAACGTGGCGGTGTTCTTGGCGCAATGGAAACCATGTACCAGCGCAGTAAGATCCAGGAAGAAAGTTTGTATTATGAAACGCTAAAGCACAATGGAGAATTCCCGATTATTGGCGTAAACACATTCCTGAGCAGCAAAGGATCACCCACGGTAACGCCGGGCGAAGTAATCCGCGCAACCGAAGAAGAAAAACAGTTCCAGATCACCACACTTGAAAAACTGCACAAAACCTATGAAAACAGCGCTGATGAGGCTTTGGAAAAAGTACAGAATGCCGCTATCCATAATGAGAATATCTTTGAGGAATTGATGCATGCTACGAAAGTTTGTTCCCTCGGCCAGATAACTGAAGCTCTTTTTGAAGTTGGTGGGCAGTATAGAAGAAATATGTAAGCAGACTCTCGCTTTCGCCTTTTCGGCGAAGGCCTAGAGATCGCTTATCCCGATGAGCGAGCGATATCGGGATCTTTTTCAGTTCAGACTCTCGCTTTCGCCTTTTCGGCGAAGGCCTAGAGATCGCTTATCCCGATGAGCG
>JBDNGW010000076.1:0-1696 GCA_041689735.1 Leeuwenhoekiella sp.
CAGTTCAGAATTCAAGAATGATCTTCTGCCTTTACCAGCAGATAGACCAAGAGATTTTTTTCAGAAATGAGACGCCAGAAAGGGAGTACAACACCGCTAAATGAGTATCTGGACAATAAAATAGCTGGAAAAAAGGACAGGCTACCGCCCCATAATTCCGTTTTTAGAAGTACCGAAAAACGAATAATTCTACCTCATAAACATCAGCATAGTAAGTACTAAAAATAAAAAGAGGATGCAAAGCACCCTCTTTTTATATAACTATACACAAGTTACTGATTGATCAATTCGGTCTTTTCGAATTTTTTCAGATATTCCTGATGCCATTGTTTTTTCTTATCAGCTTCTCGTTTTAGCTCCTCCCCTTTGGGGAGGCCGGGTGGGGAGGCCGGGTGGGGAAACTATGCCTCTTCCATATATGCTTCAATGGGCGCGCAGGTGCAGATCAAATTCCTATCGCCATAGGCATCATCTACGCGGCGAACGCTGGGCCAGAATTTATTATCGCTCACATAGTCCAACGGAAATGCCGCCTGTTCCCTACTGTATGGAAAATCCCAAGTTTCAGCAGTGAGCATTTTAAGGGTATGCGGGGCGTTTTTAAGCAGATTATTGTCATTTTCAGCAGTAATGCTATCAATTTCCTTTTTAATGAAAAGCATTGCGTCACAAAAACGGTCCAGTTCTGCTTTATCCTCACTTTCAGTAGGTTCAATCATCATCGTTCCCGCTACTGGAAAAGATACCGTAGGCGAGTGAAAACCATAATCGATAAGGCGTTTTGCGATATCCACCACTTCAATACCGTTGGTCTTGAACGGTCTGCAATCAATGATCATCTCATGGGCCGCGCGGCCTTTCTCGCCTGTATATAAAACATCAAAAGCACCTTTTAAACGGTCTTTGATATAATTTGCATTTAAAATGGCTACTTGCGTCGACTGTTTCAGTCCGGCCTCTCCCAGCATTTTGATATAGCCATAACTGATCAAGCAAACCAATGCAGAACCCCAGGGTGCCGAAGAAATGGCGGTAATGGCTTGTTCTCCCCCGGTTTTAATTACTGGGTTGGAAGGTAAAAACGGTACAAGTTGTTTTGCCACACAAATTGGACCCACGCCGGGACCGCCGCCGCCATGCGGAATGGCGAAGGTTTTATGCAGATTTAAGTGACACACATCTGCGCCAATGCGACCGGGATTCGTAATTCCTACTTGGGCGTTCATATTTGCACCGTCCATATATACCTGACCACCATATTCATGGATGATCGAAGTAATTTCCTGAATAGCCGACTCGTAAACCCCGTGTGTAGAAGGATAAGTTACCATAAGTGCGGCCAAGTTATCTTTATGTTTTTCGGCTTTTTCTCGCAGATCGTCCACATCGACATTTCCCTGGTCTGTAGATTTTGTAACTACGACCTGCATGCCCGCCATAACGGCACTTGCAGGATTTGTACCGTGCGCTGAAGAAGGGATAATACAGATATTTCTATGCGATTCACCACGTGATTCATGATACGCCCTGATGACCATAAGACCGGCGTATTCTCCCTGCGCACCAGAGTTGGGCTGTAATGAAGTGCCAGCAAAACCGGTAATTTCGTTAAGCTGTTCTTCTAGCTTTTTTAGTACTTCTTGATATCCTGCGGCCTGTTCTACGGGTACAAAGGGATGAATATTGCCCCAGCGCG
>JBDNGW010000077.1:0-2351 GCA_041689735.1 Leeuwenhoekiella sp.
CGAATTATAGGCAGTTATTTTGTTCATCAACAAGGCGAAAAACGCAGACATAGCCGTAGCTATGGCGAGTATTTTCAACGCAGTTGCTGGGCAAAAGAACCCATAGAAATGGGCAGGTTATTTCTAAACAGATCCTAAGCCCGTACTAAATAGCTGTCTGGATCAGCGGGAGCCACGTGTAATACCTCGAAGCTCGCTTCAGATAGTAATTGTTTTTTTACTGAATGCATCGTAGGCCTGGCTGGCAAAGACAGGCTTGCCGCAAGGTACTAAACCAGACCTTTTGCGCTGAAACCTGGAATTGGTTTCTGATGATATCTTTAGGCGTATTTTATAGGTATTGATGGCTGTTCGGTTACCAAAGAAATAATGGCTGAAATAGCACTTGGCACGATTTTTAATGTAGATTGCTTGAAATGATGAAAATACGAAGAGTTATGATCAAAAATATCAAAGTACTGGTGTTGGCCTTGCTGTTAGGGGCTGCTTCTTGCAGTTTTACCACTAGCGACCCAGATCCTAAAAAGGATAAAGTATTAATTCAACTTATTTCTTATGTCCTGAAGCGCGGTCATTATGATGCTAAGGCGATGGACGATGATTTCTCAAAAGCCGTTTATAAAGATTTTCTAAATAGTCTTGACCCACTCAAAAGATACTTCGTACAGAGCGATATTGATGATTTTGCCAAATATAAAGATCAAATAGACGACCAAATCCGGGACGAGAATTTTGCCTTTTTTGATTTGGCTTACAATCGGTTGATGAAGCGTATGGATTTGGCCAAGGGGATCTATAGCGAAATATTGGATAAACCCTTTGATTTCAATGAGAACGATTCCATAGATACAGATTATGACAAAATAGGATATGCTCAAAATGAAAAGGAACTTAAAGAGCGCTGGAAGCAGCAGTTGAAATTCAATACCATAGGTTCTTATTTTGATAAGAAGGAGGAAATGGAGGGGAAACCTTCGAGGGATGCTATGGATGAATCATTAACGGATGAACAAGTCGCGCCAGAATCTATTTCGGAATTTAATGATACGAAAGATTCTACTGCTGTTGTAAGAACAGATGCAGAATTGGAGCAAGAGGCCCGTGAAGACACCAAAATGGCACTTAACGAGTATTTTGATTTCATAGATGAACTGGAGCGTGAAGATTATTTTACGGTATACATAAATTCCATTGTAGAGGAATTTGATCCACACACGTACTATTTTGCCCCAACCGAAAAAGACCGTTTCGATATGCAAATGAGTGGCCAGTTTCAAGGTATAGGCGCGCGATTGCAGAAAAAAAACAATGAGGTACAAGTTACTGAAATTATTTCTGGAGGTCCCGCATGGCTCGAGGAAGAACTTGAGGCAGGTGACATTATATTAAAGGTAAAACAAGAGGATGATGAGGTAGCTACCAGTATAATAGGAATGCGCCTTGATGATGCCGTTGCGCTTATTAAAGGCCCTAAAGGAACTGAAGTCACTCTTAATGTCAAGAAAAAAACAGATGGTTCTGTACAGAATATTACCATTACGCGGGATGTAGTGGAGATCGAAGAAACGTATGCTAAGACGGCGATGGTTGAAAAAGATAACCACAAGTTTGGCGTTATCAACCTTCCTAAGTTTTACTTTAATATGGAGGACACTGATCAGCGCAACGCCGCTACAGATGTCAAGAAAGAAATCACACGTCTTAAAGCTCAGAATACGGAAGGCATTATTATCGACCTTCGTAACAATGGTGGTGGTTCGCTCTCTACCGTGGTTGATATTGCAGGGCTTTTTATCAATGAGGGTCCAGTAGTGCAGGTTAAATCCAATGGTGAAGATGCTGAAATTCTAAAAGACAAGGACAAGGAAATCATCTGGGATGGCCCATTGGTTATCTTGGTCAATGAAATATCTGCCTCAGCGAGTGAGATTCTCGCAGCAGCAATGCAGGATTATAAACGTGCGGTAATTATAGGAAGTAAGCAGACCTACGGTAAAGGTACCGTACAGAATGTTTACGACCTCAACCGCTGGATGCGAGAAAATGATTATGGTGATATGGGAGCGCTTAAACTAACTACCCAGAAATTCTACCGTATCAACGGTGGCTCGACACAGTTAGAAGGTGTGAAAAGTGACGTTGTAGTTCCAGATCGTTACAGTTATATTGATATAGGGGAGAAGGATATGGAAAATCCGCTTCCTTGGGATAAAATTGAGCCTGCTGACTATAAAACGTGGGATGGTTATATTGATTATGACGAGACCATTAAAAACAGTAAAGCCCGTATGGCAAAAAACACCCAGTTGCAGCTAATTGATGAAAATGCTAAATGGATTAAGTCCAAACAG
>JBDNGW010000078.1:0-4510 GCA_041689735.1 Leeuwenhoekiella sp.
CGTTCTGTTGAAGATCGAAAAGTTCATAGCATCCAGTTGGGTACAGGTCCGGTAAAAATATTGGCATGGTCACAAATGCACGGTAATGAAAGTACAACCACTAAAGCGCTCTTTGACCTGCTCAATTGGTTTGATTCAGAAGAAAAAATGGCGGGCAATATTCTTAAGAACATAACGCTGCTCATAATTCCCATGCTCAATCCAGATGGCGCCCAGCGTTATACCCGTTTTAATGCCAATGGGGTAGATCTAAACCGCGATGCCCAAGCGCTTACCCAGCCAGAAAGTAACATTTTTAGAAAAGTCTATATGGATTTCAAGCCTGATTATGCCCTTAACCTGCACGGGCAACGTACGCTATTTGGAGTAGGGGAACCGCCCCGCTCGGCCACGGTGTCCTTGTTATCACCCGCATCCGATAAAAAGCGTCAGATCACACCGGCCAGGGAACGTGGTATGGCTGTCATTTGCAGTATAAACAACATGTTACAGGAATTTTTACCTGGCGCGGTGGGGCGATATGATGATTCTTTTAATGTTAATTGCGTGGGAGATACACTACAGCATCTTAATATACCAACCATCTTGTTTGAAGCTGGTCATTTCCCGATGGATTACGAGCGGGAACAGACCCGTGTCTTTATATTTATAGCTTTAATATGCGCGGTGGAAACTATGGCGGGGTTGAAAGAAAATCAAGATCTTCATATTCAGGATTACTTTGCCATTCCTGAAAATAAAAAATGTTTTTATGATTATATTGTGCGTAATGTACTGCTACCGCAACAGGGGAGTAGCGATATAGCCGTCCAATTTGACGAAAAAATCGACCAAAATACTCTAAAATTCGTACCAAAAATCGAAAAAATTGGTGATTTATCGGATTTTAAAGGACATCAAGAATATGATTTTAAAGGTAAAAAACCGACGCAACCTCTTAATTTTCAGTGGAAAGAAGGTGCTGTGCTAACATATCTTTCAGCAGAAGGTGGACAAACTATAACGTTTTCGGTAAATTAGGATAAATCTTTGTGAATTATTCAATGTAATTATGCTATTTTTGCATTATACATAATAAAACGATTGAAAAATGGCAAAATTTAAATTAGACGAGGTTGACCATCAGATTTTGGATATGCTGATTGAAAATACCAGAACTCCATTTACAGATATAGCAAAAAAGCTTCTTATTTCGGCCGGTACGGTTCACGTACGTGTCAAAAAAATGGAAGAGACCGGTATAATTATGGGTTCCTCGCTTACATTGGATTACGGTAAGTTGGGATATTCCTTTATTGCGTACGTAGGGATTTATATTAATAAAACAAGCCAGACCACTTTTGTGCTTGAGCGTATCAACGAAATCCCATATGTAACCGTTGCCCATGTAACCACGGGTAAATTCAATATTTTTTGTAAGGTAAGGGGCAAGAATACAGAGCATGCTAAAAATATAATCTTTAAACTGGATGATATAGAAGGCGTGTACCGCACCGAAACGATGATTTCCCTAGAAGAGAGTATCAATGATAAGAAAAGGCTTATGCATTCCATTTTTCAGGATTTGTAAAACCTATATGATTTTAAAAAAACTCTTTGGCTTTGCAGACAAAGGGTTTTTTTTATCCTTATGGCAAGAATATTAAAAGTACAAGGCTTGCCCCAACCAATAAAACTAACTATTTTTATGCGGCATCCCTGCGATCAGCAGTTATGGATGCTTTATAGATAAAAAATAAATTATGTCAAGACAACCTAAATTAGAACGTTTCAACAACCAAGTAAAGTCTAAATACCAAGTATACAACAGCTTGTTTCTCACGCTTCCCTTTCATGGAATTTCAGATACCGGGGTTTTATTGCCACTTTTTGACAGTATTTGCACTCGGGGCTATACCAAAAAATATAACCCCACGCAGATCGTAAACTACTTCTTTGAAAAATATCAACGCGATGTATCCAAAGAGGATCGTTATGACCTTCTTTTTAGGTTTATTCAATATATAGAGCGACAGGTCGTGCTCTTTGATGCCATTGAAGATTCTGCCTACCGCGAGGTTCATAATATGGATGGCCGTGGTACATTAAGAAATATTAAAGAGGAGGCCGAAGCGCAGCACAAAACACAAGAACTGAAGGATTATCTATCCCATTTTAAAATCAGACCGGTACTTACCGCACATCCTACTCAGTTTTATCCCGGTGCCGTTCTGGCCATAATCAATGATCTGAGTGCCGCCATTACTTCCAATGATCTTGAAATGATCAAAAAACTGCTTTCTCAGTTGGGCAAAACACCTTTTTTCCAAAAAGAGAAACCCACGCCTTATGATGAGGCCGTCAGCCTAATTTGGTATCTAGAAAATGTATTTTACAAGGCGTCCAGTTATATTTTTAATTATTTGCAGCAAAACTTCTTTAGTGATGGTGAGATGGACAATGAAATCATCGATTTGGGCTTTTGGCCCGGTGGCGACCGCGACGGTAATCCCTTTGTCACCACAGATATAACCTTACGCGTAGCCAGCAGACTGCGCAACACGATCATAAAGAATTATTACCGTGATGTGCGCGAAATACGCCGCCGCATTACGTTTGTAGGTACAGAAAAACCGCTTGAGGATTTAGAACAACTACTATATAATAGTGCGCACCTACCTGATATTAAAACTAAAATCACTCAGGATGAGCTGCTTTCCACGCTCAAAAACGTTCGGGAACGTGTCATTAAGGAGCACGAAAGTCTTTTTGTGGAAAAACTGGATGATCTTATCAATAAAGTCCACATGTTCGGATTTCATTTTGCTACCCTTGACATTCGGCAGGACAGCAGCGTGCATCAGCATGCCATGGAAGAGATTATTAAACATACAAGAGCTCTAGGCCAGAATATTTTCCCGGAGAATTACAGTGATCTCGATGAGGAAGACAAAATCAAGGTTTTGCAGGGCATAAATGGCAAAATAGATCCTTCTGGCATTGCCGATGAAATTACCCGCAAAACGCTGGAATCCATTTATGCTATGCAGACCATTCAGGAAGAAAATGGCGAGCGTGGCTGCAACCGCTATATCATAAGCCATAACGAGACCAAAATGGATATGATGGAAGCCTTTGCCATGCTTCATCTTACCGGTTGGGAACAACCTACCGTTGATATCGTTCCCTTATTTGAGACCGTACCAGATCTTAAAGTCGCTCATGAAGTGATGGAAGGGCTTTATAAAAATCCAGAATATGCCAAGCATCTTAAAGCCCGTGGAAATAAACAAACCGTTATGCTCGGTTTTAGTGATGGGACAAAAGATGGCGGTTATTTAATGGCCAACTGGAGTATTTTTAAAGCAAAAGAAATGCTTACCAAAGTATCGCGCGAGCACGGTATAAAAGTAATATTCTTTGACGGTAGGGGTGGACCACCGGCTCGTGGAGGCGGTAAAACGCACCAATTTTACGCTTCGCTGGGCAATACAATAGAAGATCAGGAAATACAGCTCACGGTGCAGGGACAGACCATTAGTTCTAACTTTGGCACGCCAGACTCTTGCCAGTATAACCTGGAACAACTGCTGAGTTCAGGTATTTTCAATGGGATTTTTGCCGAAAAACAAAAGGCGTTTCCCGAGGAACAACGCAAAACCATGGAAGAATTGGCCGAGGTTAGTTACAAAACCTATTCCGATTTTAAGGCGCATCCCAATTTCCTTAGTTATTTGGAGCGCATGAGTACGCTAAAATATTATGCGAAAACAAATATAGGCAGCCGTCCCAGCAAACGAGGTTCCAGTGATAAACTTGATTTTTCAGACCTGCGCGCCATTCCTTTTGTGGGATCGTGGAGCCAGTTGAAACAAAACGTACCTGGATTTTATGGAGTAGGTACCGCCATTGAGCATTTTGAAAATAACGGCAAATTCGATCAGGTAAAAGATTTATACGATAATAATCTTTTCTTTAGGACTTTACTGGAAAACAGTATGATGAGCCTTACCAAATCTTTCTTTGGACTTACCGCATACATGCAAAAAGATCCTGAATTTGGCGAGTTCTGGATGTTAATTCACGACGAATATGAACGTACCAAACGATTATTGCTCAAATTGACTGGATTTGAAACGCTTATGCAAGAAGAACCAGCCGGTAAAGCATCTATTCAAGAAAGAGAACGTATCGTTCTGCCGCTTTTAACCATTCAGCAGTTTGCACTGAAACAGATTCAAGAGTTGGAAAAAGATCCAGAAGGCAATCAAGAACAACTGGAGATGTTCCAGAAAATGGTGACACGTTCGCTATTTGGTAACATTAACGCGAGCCGTAATTCAGCTTAATAATGAATTACCTTTATTGTAGCGAAACCGACTTTATCTGGAGAGATATTTGCTTGAGTTGCGATTCAGTTGAAATTTGATTTTTATATTGATTTCTATGGCAAAAGAATTCAATTGTATAGATTGTAGATATTAAGAATCCCGCTTGTATTTTTATATGTGCGGGATTCTCCATTAACAAC
>JBDNGW010000079.1:0-3696 GCA_041689735.1 Leeuwenhoekiella sp.
ATAAAATATATATAAAAGTCTAAATAGTAATGAACATAATTATAAAATCAAGGACCATATGGGTCATTTTACTGCTGCTTTTACCCATTTTTACCCTAAAAGCACAAGAAAATGCTTCGGCTACGCCGGAATTTTTACAGTATACGCAAAGCGTTTGGGTAGATTCTATTATGAAAACGCTCACGCCCCGAGAGCGTATCGCCCAGCTGTTTATGCTCCCTGCGTATTCCACACCTGGGAAAACCAATGAAAAGCAGATGCTGAGTCTGATAAAAGACCATAAAATAGGTGGAATTATCTTTATGCAGGGCGGACCGGTAAGTCAGTTGAAATTGATGAACGAATACCAAAAAGCATCCCAGGTTCCCTTACTGGGTGCCACCGATGCCGAATGGGGACTGGGAATGCGTCTGGACAGCACTATGAGTTTCCCGTACCAAATGGCGCTAGGTGCGATTCAGGGCGAGAAACTGATCAAGGACATGGGCGTGGAGATCGCGGGCCAACTCAAACGTGTGGGGCTGCAGCTCAATTTTGCGCCAGTTGTAGATGTGAATAACAATCCCGATAATCCGGTGATTAATTACCGTTCTTTTGGTGAAAACAAAAAAAATGTAGCCAAAAAGGGAATCGCGTATATGCAAGGCATGCAGCAGGAACACGTCCTTACCACCGCAAAACATTTTCCCGGTCACGGCGATACCGCAACTGATTCTCATCTAGGCCTGCCGCAGATCAACCACAATATGAAACGTCTGGATTCGCTGGAGCTTTATCCCTTTAAAGAAGTTATCAATGCTGGAATTGGCGGCGTTATGATCGCACATTTGAACATTCCGGCAATGGACAGTTCTGGCGTGGCGTCCACACTTTCAAAACCCATTGTAACCGGGATTTTAAAGGAAAAATTGGGCTTTCAAGGCCTAATTGTCACCGATGCGATGAACATGAAAGGCGTGACCGCAGGCAATGAAACCGGCGTTGTTGATAAACGCGCGCTAGTGGCCGGCAACGATCTGATCGAGTTTACCGAAAAGGTGCCAAAAGCAATCGCAGAGATCGAGAAAGCGGTCAAAAACGGAGAAATTTCGCAAGCGGAAATAGATGCGCGCTGCCGGAAGATTTTGGCCGTAAAACAATGGGTGGGACTCCATGATTATGCGCCGTTGCCTACAGAAAATTTAATGGAAGAACTGCACTCGCCACAAGCGCAACTGCTTATGCGCAACCTTGTGGAAGCCTCGCTCACCGTCCTTAAAAATGACCGAAACCTGATTCCAGTACGCAATCTCGATACGCTCAAGATCGCCTCGGTTTCCATTGGAGAAGACGGTAAAACCACCTTTCAGCAGTCACTTGATTTGTACGCAAAAGTGAAACATTTTAACCTTCCGCGGAAAGCGGGGCCTTTGGAAACCAAAATGCTCAGGGAACAATTGAAAGATTATAATTTGGTCATTTTTGGTCTTCATGATTATAGTATCCGGCCTCAAAATAGTATCCGACTTTCCACGGAAGTGCAGCAATTTATCAGCGATTTTTCGGCTAAAAAGAATATGATTTTTAGCGTTTTCAAAAATGCGTATGTACTCGATAAACTAGACAACATAGAAAAAGCTCCGGTGCTCATTGAAGCGTATCAGGATTCTGAAACCACGCAGGAAATGGCCGCCCAACTTATTTTTGGCGGAATCAGCGCTTCCGGAAGATTGCCGGTAAGCGTGGGGGAAAAATTCAAATCGGGCGACGGACTGGACGTAAACGGCGGGTTGCGTTTTAAATATTCTCTGCCCGAAGATGCGGGAATGAATTCTAAAGTGCTGAATACGCGCGTGGATTCGCTAATGCAACAGGCGATGGATGAAAAAGCCATCCCCGGCGGGCAGATCCTGGTGGCCCGAAATCAAAAAGTGGTATTTTACAAAGCGTACGGCTTACATGAATACAGCGATACGACAAAAGTTAAAAAAACCGATCTGTACGATCTTGCTTCAGTGACCAAAATTTCTTCTGCATTGCCAGCGCTTATGAAACTTAAGGATCAGGGCCAATTTGACCTTCAGGCCGGGATCGATACCTATTTGCCCTATTTTAAACATTCCAATAAAGCCGGCGTTCCCTTCCGGCAGATTTTAACGCACCAAGTGCGTTTTCAATCTTGGATTCCCTACTGGAAAAACACGCTGCGCAAGAACGGAAGTTATAAATGGTACACCTTTAAAAAAGACTCTTCGCGCCGCTTTCCTACAAAAGTGAGCGACCATATGTGGCTGCACAGGAACTATAAAAAGAAGATTTTTAAGGCCATAAAAAAATCCCCACTGTTGCCCGAGGCGAAATATAAATATTCCGGTTTAGCGTTTTATCTATTGCCCACAATTGTCGAAAAGATCACTGGGGAAAATTTTCAGAAGTATATACACGAGAATTTTTACGATAAACTGGGCGCGGTAACTTTGGGCTACAATCCTTCGGACAACTTTGAGCTGGATCGCATCGTCCCAACCGAACATGATTATCTATTCCGGCACGAGCCCATTCACGGCATGGTACACGATGAGGGCGCGGTAATGATGGGTGGTGTTTCGGCCAATGCCGGTCTTTTTGCAAACGCCAATGACCTGGCAAAATTGATGCAGATGTACCTTAATATGGGCGAATATGGTGGCGAGCGTTTTATCGAAGCTTCCACTTTAAAAGAGTGGTGCACGGTCCAGTTTCCCGAAAATGACAATTACCGTGGGATAGGTTTTGACAAACCGTATTTGGAATATAAAGGAGTGGAAGCAATACCGCAAAAGATGCGAGCAAAGCTAGTTTTGGACATACCGGTTTTACGGGAATCATGGTATGGATGGATCCCGAAGAAGATCTACTCTATCTTTTTCTCTCCAACCGCGTGTTGCCCACACGCGACAATACGCGTCTATATTCTCTGAATACGCGCACGCAGATTCAGCAGGTTTTGTATGATGCGATTAAGGCGTATTAACAGAATGCACAATTCACTCCTTTATATCAAAATTCTCTAGGTTATTTTGGTTTCACACATAGTAACAGAATAACTATTGGACTATTGAATAAAGCTTTAGACGAATAAAAACATGTTAATGGGTGTCAAATTAAGAAGAAAGATTATATTTCATAAAGTTATTTCTTCTACAGAAAATCGGCGAATTTAACCTCAAAAACGACCTATAATTCTTCATTTGTATGGATTTAAAAGCACAATTAAAAAAGGAATTTGAAACTGAAACGACCACCACGCGCAAATTTTTAAAACTGGTGCCAAAAGATAAATATGACTGGGCGCCGCATAAAAAGAGCATGTCGCTTAAGCAGTTGAGTGGCCATATTGCAGAATTATCTTTTTGGGTTCATATGGCGGTATATACAGACGGACTGGATTTTGCGAAAAATGAATATCAGCCACCAACTTTTGAAAGTAATGAGGAATTAATGAAATTATTTGAAAAGTCGGTCAAAGAAGGAAAAAAAGCCCTCAATTCTATCAAAGAAGAACAATTTACAGAAGGATGGAAACTCAAAAATGTGGATAATATTCTTTGGGATGGAAATAAATACGAAATGGTACGATTTTCACTTGCACAGCAGATTCACCATCGTGCTCAATTGGGCGTTTATTTGCGATTGCTTGATATTCCTATACCTGGGAGCTATGGTCCCAGTGCAGAT
>JBDNGW010000080.1:0-1741 GCA_041689735.1 Leeuwenhoekiella sp.
GATGTATATTTTACCATTCTCGCTCAAAACTTTTTCGGACAAATTACCGAGCATAACTTTTTCTGTGGAATAATCTTCAAGATCAATTATGGTCATAAAACTGTCGTTCTCTAAAGCGAAATTGGCAGCATTCGTCACATAGGCCTTATCGCCAACGACGGTACCATAACGTGGGTTTTCAAAATCTCCACTTACGGTGGCCACATACTCAAAGCTGTAACGGTCTACCACGATAACACTATTTGCCGATCCGGAAACTATAAAAGCATGGGTATCGTCAAAAAACATATTTTGAAGATAAGTTCCAATCTCAGCTGCATCAGGGTTTACCTTTCTAAAAATATCGTTGATTACCATACCATCTTTAGCAATAAAACTTATGGAAGCAGTTGCAGGATTACCGTTGCCTTCATTTAGCACAAAAGAACCTCGGCATAATCGCCTTCTGGCACTTGTTCCATAATGTTGTCGTCATCGCTGGTACACGATGTGAGAAAAAGTGTAACCGTAAATACGGCCATAAAGAGGTGTTTCATTTTTTTCATAGTTTTAAAAATTAAGGTTTAAATAAAAAATATAATTGCGCCCGGGCATTTCCCGGCTTGCCACGCTTTGATACGCAGTGTTAAAAACATTGCGCAGCTGTACGCCTATTTGATACGTATCGTTTTTTCCAAAGGCATAACTCCCTCCAACATTTGACAACGCGTAGCCTTTTAGGTTATATTGGGAAGCATTATCTGAACGGGTAAAGACTTCGCCAACCCCGACCAACTGATAAAAAAAGGAATAACCGGCTTTCTCATAGGCCGCGGAAAATGTTGTTTTGTGATAGGGAACATAGATCAATTGATTGCCTGTTTCAGCATCTTCTGAAACCGTGTAGGCATAGTTTCCACTGAATTTTAGATAATGATCGCCAAATTTTTTCTCGTAAGCGGCATTGAATTCAGCTCCGTATGCGCGTACCTTATCGGTATTTATGGGCCTCCAGTTGCTACCGGTTGGCAACCACCTGATCATCTCGGTAATATCCATATAATAACCAGTAAGGCGAGCGGTAAAATCCTTGATACGGAAAGAATTGCCCACCTCTGCTTGATAGGAAGTTTCCGGCTTCAAATCTGCATTGCCACTATTTTCCCAGTACAGATCGTTGAATGTGGGAATCCTAAAATTCTTCGAAGTATTAAATGAAAGACCATAAAATTCAGAAAATTGACAGCTTGCTCCCGCGGAATATAAAAACGGACTCTCATACGCTGAGGTCACTTCTTTACGCCCAGAGATTTCATAAACAAATCGGGTGCCCAGTGTCTGTTTAAACAGAACGCTGGCAGCGCCTATGTTACGCCGCTCTTCTGGGATGCTGCTGCCCTCCCCTTTATTGCTGTTGTAGCTGAAAATGGCATTTACCTGTGCATGCGATCCAAGGTCATAGCCCAGATCTAATTTTCCGATAAGGGTATTTACATTTCCGCCTGAGTGATTTTCATTATAAACATTGGCATAATACCGAAATTCTTCCGTAAGAAGGGCAATTTTAGCGAGACTGGTAAAACGCTTGTGCTTGCGCTCCCATTCCACAAGGCTGCGGGTATCTGTATTCTCGTATTTGGTGCG
The DNA here is from genome assembly GCA_041689735.1 of Leeuwenhoekiella sp. GTDB lineage: Bacteria > Bacteroidota > Bacteroidia > Flavobacteriales > Flavobacteriaceae > Leeuwenhoekiella. The sequence goes on from JBDNGW010000080.1 coordinate 1,624, forward strand.
CACTTCGGTGGGGATAATCAACGAGAAATTCCGTCGGCCATCAAATAAATAATGGTAGAATCTTAAAGTGTTTTCAGGATCTAGCCTTAAGGCGAAATTGGCATTTACGCTATTATTA
>JBDNGW010000081.1:0-2776 GCA_041689735.1 Leeuwenhoekiella sp.
CGAATTATAGGCAGTTATTTTGTTCATCAACAAGGCGAAAAACGCAGACATAGCCGTAGCTATGGCGAGTATTTTCAACGCAGTTGCTGGGCAAAAGAACCCATAGAAATGGGCAGGTTATTTCTAAACAGATCCTAAGAGTACTTTCAGAAAAGTTTAAAAACAACTTGCTATACTTGAATAGCCGGTCGTTTTTATTTAAAATCGTTCGGGATTCATTATTTTCTTATCTAGCGTTCCGATAATGAAACAATTCTCAGGAATATTTCAGACCTTTGCCAGCTTAAAAATACACTTATGCCAGCACTGTCTCAGAAAGGGCGCGCCATGCCCCAATCCCCCATTCGTAAACTGGCTCCCTTTGCCGAAGCTGCCGAAGCCCGTGGTATACAAATCTACCAACTCAACATTGGTCAGCCGGATATAAAAACACCGCAGGGCGCACTGGACGCTGTCAAAAACGCTTCCATAGATATTCTTTCCTATAGTCACTCGGCTGGTTTTTTAAGCTACCGCGAAAAATTGGCCGCTAATTATACTAAGCAGGGCATTGAGTTGAAAACTAGCGAGATCATCATTTCCACCGGTGGTTCCGAAGCTTTGATGTTTACCATGGGAAGCATTACAGATCCCGGTGACGAGATAATCATCCCTGAACCTTTTTATGCCAATTACAACGGTTTTGCAACTGCTTCAGGCGTCAATGTTGTGCCGGTTTTTTCCAGTATTGACGACGGTTTTGCGCTTCCTCCCATTGCTGATTTTGAAAAACTGATCACTCCAAAAACCAAGGGGATCATGATCTGCAATCCGGGCAATCCGACCGGCTATCTGTACAGTCATGATGAGATCAAACAGCTGGCAGCGCTGGTGCTTAAACACGATCTTTTTCTTATTGCAGATGAAGTTTACCGCGAGTTTGTTTACGACGGTCTGGAGCACCACTCTATTTTAAAAGAGCGCAGTATTGATAATAACGCGATAATGATCGATTCGGTTTCCAAGCGTTTTTCTATGTGTGGCGCGCGTATAGGATGTTTGGCGAGCCGCAACAAGGATTTTATGGCCATCGCAATGAAATTTGCCCAGGCTCGTTTAAGTCCGCCAACGCTGGCACAAATCGCCAGCGAGGCCGCACTTGATACGCCCCAATCCTATTTTGATGAAGTAATTGAAGAATACGTAGATCGCCGCAATACTTTGGTTGACGGACTTAATGCAATTCCAGGGGTAAAGGTTTCCATACCCAAAGGCGCTTTTTATTGTATCGCGGAACTGCCCATTAAAGATGCTGAAGATTTTGCCCGCTGGCTGCTCGAGGATTTTGAAAAAGACGGAAAAACGGTTATGGTTGCGCCGGCAGCAGGTTTCTATTCCACGCCAAATACCGGTCTTAACCAAGTGCGTATCGCTTATGTACTTAAAAAAGAAGATTTGATAGCAGCGATCGCACTGTTAAAAGAAGCCTTGGCATCATATACGAGCACCAATGCAGATAAAGCCTGATTTTTCACTTAAAAACCACAATACATTCGGCATTGATGCCAAAGCGGAATATTTTGTCGCGGTAGAAACGGTAAACGAACTCAAGGAAGCCTTGCAACTCCCTGGGTTTTCCCAGAAATTTGTGTTGGGCGGCGGAAGCAATATGCTACTGAAAAAAAATGTCCCCGGCCTTGTGATCAATCTCAATCTTAAAGGAATTTATGTTGAGCGCGAAGATGAAGAGCATGTTTGGCTTCGGGCGGCGGCAGGTGAAAACTGGCATGAGTTTGTGTTGTATTGTGTAATAAATGATTATGGCGGGGTAGAAAACCTGGCCCTTATTCCCGGTAATGTTGGGACTGCGCCAGTTCAAAATATAGGTGCTTACGGAGTGGAACTCAAAGACACTTTTGAAAGTTGTGAAGTCGTGGATCGCAAGACGCAAGCGATAGAAACCTTGAACATTGCAGCTTGTGCATTTGGCTACCGCGATTCCATTTTCAAACAGGAACAGAAAGACCAATATATTATCACTTCCGTACTTTTTAAATTGACCAAACACAATCACAAATTGCACACTTCGTACGGTGATATTCAGAAAACCCTTGTTGAACGCGGTATTGAAAAACCATCGCTACAAAATATTGCCGATGCGGTAATTCATATCAGGCAACAAAAACTGCCCGATCCCAAAAAGATTGGAAATAGCGGTAGTTTCTTTAAAAACCCAGTTGTTGAGCGCAAAAAACTGATTGCCATTCAGCAAAAGAATCCACAAGTACCTTTTTATGAAATGGGAAATGACCTGGTAAAAATCCCCGCTGGCTGGCTTATAGAACAGGCCGGTTTAAAAGGACAACGCTTCGGAAACGCAGGTGTTCACGACCGCCAAGCCTTGGTTCTCGTAAACCACGGCGGCGCAACGGGCGATGAGATTTGGGAAGTGGCGCTAGAAGTTCAAAAAGCAGTGCAAAATCAATTTGGAATCTTACTTCAGCCGGAGGTGAATATTATAGGATAAATAAATTTACAGCTTTTCAATTGTTTACTGTTGATGAATGAAATTTACTGAGCCATCTACCTCACATCGGAGGTTCAACGTAGGCGGCTGAGTGTTTTGCCCCTTCGCGAAATGTATCGAAGCCCCGGCTGCTATGGAGACCCCGGTGACTTCGGTACAAATTACATTCCACTATCGTTCCATGAAATTCACTCAGCCGCCTCCATTTCCGAATTAAAAAATTGCACTATCGTTACATGAAATTCCCTTAGCCATCCACATAATATGGCG
>JBDNGW010000082.1:0-1599 GCA_041689735.1 Leeuwenhoekiella sp.
GAGTTATCCTATTTTTGATGCAATTATTTTTAACTTATTTTATTGATGTTCAGTATTTTAAACCTAAACTTAACGGACTATTGTTTGTTTAAACACCTAAAGTATGTTTTGTCATCGGGAGCCCTTCAACTTTGCCCAGGATAAACCAAAGTCGAAGGACAGTTAAATAGCATTTCGACTGCTTTTGATGTGACATAAAACACATAATTTTTTATGTTTAGGAATGTTTGCGGATATAAGAAAAAATTTAAGCGAATATCATAAAAATCGATTTTACTAACAATCTATTGAGTGATTTCAAACGCATGAGTTCTAATGTCTTTAATAAAAGTCGATTCCATTCGGTCTCCAAACTGCACATTGTTATTGAAGATACTTCCTTTTGTGAAATACGTTACAATTAACCGGTAATTCATTATTATAGAAAGGTGAACAGCACTAAATTGCACTGAAAATTAGATATTCAATTAAAAATTGTACCAAAACCAGTTTAATGACTGTTTTTAGCGGATAAAAAGTCATGCTCTGATGTTTTTCTAACTATATTTGTATTTGTGAATATTTTGTTAATTAAAATAATTGATCACTTCCATTGCGCAAATAATCAATTGGTTTATTTTTTTTTTAATTTGTTGATAAATTCTCTTTTCAGAAAGAGGTAAAATAGATTATTAAAGGATATGCAGGAGTGGTTTTACAGTAATATTTACCAGTGAAGAGGATAAGTAAATAAATTTTATGGCATTCAGAATTAGATTTTTATTGCTTTGCCTTGTGATTTTCGTGAGTACTATAGCTCCTATTTACGCCCAAAAGGCAGGACCGCCGGAACCTACACTTTCTTCGCAATCTGAACCCTCCATCCCCCCACCTGGACTTCCGGTTCCCATTGATGATCACATTTGGCTGCTTCTTATAATGGGTCTTGTTCTGGGCGTGTATTTTTTGGTAAAGAAAAAAATTACTGTTTCAGCGCCATAAAACGACTTACATATTTCCCGATCACATCAAATTCAAGATTGACAAGATCACCTTTTTTCAAGGTATTAAATGTAGTATGCGCAAAAGTATACGGTATAACGGCAACACTAAATCCCTCTTTCGTAGCGTTTATAACGGTTAGACTGACGCCGTTAATGGTTATAGAACCTTTTTCTATGGTAATATTACCCAGTGCTGCATTATAGTTAAGGTTAAAAACCCAGCTACCATCGTACTCTTCTATGCCCGTTATGGTACCTGTCTGGTCCACATGACCTTGCACAAGATGGCCATCAAGCCTGGATCCCATAATCATCGCACGTTCAAGATTTACAAGAGCGCCCTGCACCAGATGATTGAGGTTGGTTTTGTTTAAGGTTTCCGTAATTGCGGTAACAGTATAGCTACTTTTGGCAAGATCTACCACGGTTAGGCAAATTCCATTATGTGATACACTCTCGTCTATTTTTAATTCGGGAGCCAGTTTACTTTCAATGGTGATATGTAAATTGCCACCTTCGGGCTTTAGCTGAATCACCCGCCCCAGATCTTCTATAATTCCTGTAAACATAGTTGCATTTTATTTAAGTACTTTTGCTTTGCAAAGCTAGTCCATAC
>JBDNGW010000083.1:0-6918 GCA_041689735.1 Leeuwenhoekiella sp.
CAGACCTTCTACATTATCATAAATAGCATAAAAGGTACGGTCATTATCAAGCAGGTTTTCGCCCTTTAAAAAACTATAGCCAAATATAAGAAGGGCAATGGCAACCAAGGCAAGCAAGCCTGTCTTTACTTCTTTAGATAATTTCAAAGCAGAGGATTTAGGATTAAAGACAAAAATAGGAATAAAATCGGTTTGCGCTCAATCCCATGTGGTTAATTTACGATATCATCTACGGGTATTTTAATCCCATTTTTAAAAGAAACAATATACGCGGTCTTAAAGCCGCTGGCCTTTGCCTGTGTCAATTTTTGATCTATTTCCGTATAATTAGACGTGGAGCCATAATAATATTTATAGAGTTTCCCTTCTTTGGTTTTGGTAATACCTCTTAAACCCTTAAAATTATAAGGCTTTGTGGCGATATTATTTCCGCTTGCGGCAAGTTGTACCATAAAAGTAACATCTTTATAAATCACATCATTAACCTCGGCAACCGGTTCTGTGGAAGTCATTTCCAGCTCATTGATGCCCACATGTTCTTCGTAATCCACCACGGCATCAGCTATCGCAGTTGCAATGTCATTCTGACCATTCAATGAATTTAGGTATTTTCCCTCGATATTATTTGTGATAAAACCGGTCTCCACGAGCACGCTGGGCATCACGGTCTGGTGCAAAACGATAAAACCGGCCTGTTTTACACTTCGGTCATGTCTATTGAGCTTTTGCCTAAAGTTATCTTGAATAAGACTTGCCAGATAAATACTCTGTTCCAGATATTCTTCCTGCATTAGGGTTAGGCCTATAATTGATTCTGGAGAGTTTACGTCGTATTGCGCATATTTCTCCTCATAATTGGATTCCAGGAAAATCACCGAGTTTTCTGATTTTGCTACTTCAAAGTTGGTTTTGTTTCTGTGCAGACCCAAAACGTAGGTTTCCGCGCCATTTGCTTGAGAAGAGTGCGCGTTACAATGTATGGATACAAAAAGATCTGCCTTGGCCCGGTTAGCAATGGCACCGCGCTCTTCAAGATCAATAAATTCATCTTTATCCCGGGTATAAATCACCTTTATACTTTTATTTTTCTCAAGTTCGCGGCCCACATCCAACGTGATTTTTAGGGCGATATCTTTTTCGCGCAGGCCAGATTTAGTCTGTTTGCCGGGATCATGACCGCCATGACCGGCGTCGAGTACGACGACAAACTTGTCTTTTGTAGGTGGTTGCAAGTGCTTGAAAGAACTTGTAAAAACCAGGCTGATGGTAAATACTAGAATGTAGGTTAGTTTCGTTCTCATAAAAGATCAACGCCTCAAAAGGGCGGTTATTTTGTGATTTTAGATTTAATGCCTTTGGTGTAGAGGCTATAAAAAAAATAACTGTAATTTTGGCAACTCATTTATTGCAAATACATTTATAAAAATAGTATTAATCGCATTGCAAACAAATCACTTAACCGTTCTGTTTATACTGGTATTTGGCCTGTTTTGTTCGCCTATTTTGAGCGCTCAAGATATACCCCAGACTAATTCCAGTACGATTAAGGCTGTAGATACAGTAATTTCTCCTAAAAGACCAATAATTGCGCCACTTTTTGTACCCGAAGGCCAAAAAAACCAACTTAGCGTTCAGGATAGCGTAAAAACCGATAGTATCAGGGAAACATTATCGGCAATTGTAGATTATTCTGCCACAGATTATACCCTTTTTGAGCGGAAGACGCAGAAACTGTACCTCTACAATGAAGCCGTGGTAAGCTATACCGATATAAACATTACCGCTGGGCAAATTATCGTTGATAACGCTACAAATACTGTTTTTGCAAAAGGTATTGTAGATAGTGCCGGCACCTATACCCAAGGGCCGGTTTTTGTGCAGGCCAATAGTACAATAGAGCCAGATTCCATCATTTTTAATTTTAAAACGGAAAAGGCGCGGGTCTTTGGTTCCCGAACGCAGCAGGGGGAATTTTATGTAATGAATGAACTGAGCAAGAGGGTCAACGACTCGGTGGTGTTCATGAAAAACGTTAGGTTCACCACAAGTAAAAACCTGGAAGATCCCGAATATTATTTTTATGCACGGCGCGTAAAATTTGTTCCAGGTAAGAAAATAGTTACCGGGCTGGTCAATATGTTTATTGCAGACGTGCCCACGCCGCTGGGTATTCCCTTCGCCTATTTTCCCATGGAAAAGGAAACCAGTGTTTCCGGTTTCATTTTGCCATCCCCAGGTGAGGATAATGATCGCGGTTATTTTTTACAGAATGGGGGCTACTATTTCGCGCTCAGCGAATACTTTGACCTTACCATGCAAGGGGATTATTATACAAACGGAAGCTATGGAATACGCGCTACAAGTACCTATAAAAAAAGGTACAGTTTTAGTGGGAACCTGCGGGTGACCTTTGACAAATTGGTAAATAGTGAGCGTGGCCTGCCCGATTATAGTCTGGCCAATAACTATAATATTGCATGGAGCCATAGTCAAGATACCAAGGCAAGTCCCAACTCTAGGTTTTCGGCCTCGGTAAATCTGGGTAGCAGTGATTTTTACCGGCAATCCATTAATATCAACAATATTGGAAACCGCTTGCAGAATACACTGAGCTCATCGGTGTCGTATTCTAAGACCTTTCAGAGCGTGCCGCAGGTAAACCTTTCGCTTACGGCAACCCATTCGCAAAGTACCTCCACGGGAATTATCAACATGACATTGCCCACCTTACAGGTCAACGTGGATCGTATTTATCCCTTTGCGCCTTCCTCAGGCACAAAAAAAGGGATCATTCAGAATATTAATTTTAACTATTCGGGAACGGGTGCCAACCGTTTTATGACGACCGATGAGGAGTTTTTTACCGCCCAGATGTTTAAGGATGCAGAAACGGGTATTCGGCATAATATTCCCATTACGACCAACTTTAAGCTCTTCAATTATTTTAGCGTTTCGGCAGGTTCAAGTTATCAGGAATCCTGGGTTTTTGAAACCATAAAAAGAGATTATAATGCCGTTGCACGTAAGGTTGTAGAGGATACCATTAGTGGTTTTGACGCGTTTAGGACTTATAATTTCAGTACAAGTATAGGAACAACAATCTATGGGCAGTTCAATTTTGGCGAAGATAAAAAGGTACAGGCCATTCGGCACATCATAAAACCTAGTGTTTCCTTTAATTATAATCCCGCTTTTGACCAGTATTATGAAACCTATCTCGCACCAGAGGCAAATGACCCAGAGGGGGCGCGTACACGAGAGGTGGAATATTCCCGTTTTGACGGTGGTTTTTACGGTGCGCCCAGTAATTTTCGCTCCAGCGGGGTTAGTTTATCCTTAAATAACACTGTTGAGGCCAAGGTGCGGGATAAGGACAGCACCGCGGTAGAGCCAAAGAAAATTACCCTACTTAATAACCTTTCGGTATCGACCAATTATAATTTTCTTGCGGACAGCTTAAAATTGAGTCCGTTGCGATTGAGTGGTACCATTCCCATTATTGAGAGTAAACTGAGTATTAATTTCAACATGACGCTAGATCCCTATGCGCTCAATAATAATAACCAACGCATTGATAAACTGAATATTGCCAACGGTGGAAGTCTTTTAAGGCTTACCAGGGCCAGTGCCAACTTTGGGTACGCGTTTTCCAGTAAAAGCTTTAATAAAAAGACCGAAAACGAGGACCGAGATGAAAATGAAACCTTCCGAAATGGTGGGCGACCCGATGCGCTTTTCGGAAAAAGTATAGACAATATCAACGGGGAATTTTACGAGGAGGAAGAGCCCGAAGGAGAGGAGGATGCGGAGGAGCAGGCACTTTATAATTATACCTTACCATGGAATCTGAGGGTTCAATATAATGTAAATTATGGCAACATGGGTCGGCAAGATATGATCACTTCGCATGTATTGAACTTTAGCGGTGATGTAGAGCTGGGTGATCGCTGGTTTGTAGGTACTTCTGCAATATTTGATCTTAGCAATGGCAAATTTGTCCCTTCTCAAATACGTTTTCGGCGGGATCTGGAAAGTTTTAATATGACCTTCAGTTGGACGCCTTTTGGCACCTATAAATCGTATAACTTTTTCATAGGTATAAAATCCAGTGCGCTCAGTGATCTCAAGTATGAGCAACGCAAGCCACCAGATCGTCAATTATAGTGCCATTAAGACCGATTTTATGTCATAAAAAGCTAATTTTGGATAAGATAATTAAGCGTTGAAAAATGTTGTTTTGAGTAATTTCAGTAAAAAAAATCATATCATAAGAGGCTTTTTCAATCGCTCAATGATCATCTCATTAAAAGCTTCTCGATATAATTTTAGTCTCCGTTATCGCTCTGACGAAAATCACTATCATTGACATAATTATGTAATTTATTGAAGACAATAAAATGAGATATCAGATTGAAAATGAAAAACCAGCTTAAATTTTTACAGCCCAAGCAGACGGCCCAAGCGGGGTCAACTTTTTCAAAGAGAAAAAAGCTTTGAAAAAGGACGCATAATGAACACACTTCGACAGGCTCAGCACAGCGCCTTGCAGGTTAAAGAAGATTGCCGACCTGCAAGGCGTTGTTTTTTCGAGGAACGAGAGAAAACCTCCTTGTAGGTCTAAATTGGATCTGCACCTTTCAGAAAGAAGATTCTGGGCAAGACCTACAAGGAACCTGCCTGCCCGTCGTGCCTTGGCGGGCAGGTTCGTACCTCACAGGAGCGCACTTCGACAGGCTCAGCACAGCGCCTTGCAGGTCGGAGAGGATTGACCTACACATACTGAAAGAATTCTGTGACTACTTCGCCGGTAGGCCAATCGGAAAGCGCATTTTTCAATTGAAAACAATCTCTCTCGATACAATTTTTTACAAAGAGCACTATCATTGACATAATTGCGTAATATAATGAAAATCAATAAAATGAGATATCAGATTGAAAATGAAAAACCAGCTTAAATTTTAACGGCCTAAACGACGGCCCAAGCAGGGTCAACTTTTCCAAAGGCAAAAAAGCTTTGGAAAAGGGCGCGTAAAAAAAAGGAAAACCTCAATAAATAGGTGTTTTCGGCCAATTGAGGAGTTTTCCGTTACGCATTCAAAATTCAGAATTCAGAATTGCCTTCTTTGGCCCAAGCAGGGTCAACTTTTCCAAAGGCAAAAAAGCTTTGGAAAAGGGCGCGTAGTGAAAATCATTCAAACATGTCATTGCCGCCGTTTTTCAAGGTTTTTGAATGGGGTCTCGAATTGACACATTTTTCTTAGCTCGAATTCAGGTTAAAAAGCTACTTTTAAGGCTAAAATCCAATATTCCATGAAAAAAATAATCACGACCAAAAACGCACCAGCGCCCATAGGGCCTTACAATCAGGCTGTTTTATCTGGAGAGACCCTTTATATAAGTGGCCAGATTCCAGTAGATCCTGCAACAGGGGAAATCGTAGCGGGCGGTATTGACCAAGAGACAAAACAGGTAATGAACAACTTAAAAGCGATTCTGGAAGAAGCGGACTTGACTTTTGAAAATGTGGTAAAAACATCCATTTTCTTGAGTGATATGGGCAATTTTGCAGCTGTAAATGCGGTTTATGCCACCTATTTTAATGAAAAAACCGCTCCTGCTAGAGAAACGGTTGAGGTGGCAAATCTGCCCAAATATGTTAATGTGGAAATATCAATGATCGCGGTCAAGGGGTTGTAATAAAATAAAGTGTACAGAATTGACAATGTTATTTTGTGCGGTAACGAGGCAAAAAACGCAGCTTTAGCCTTAGCTAAAGCGAGGCTTTTTAACGAAGTTAGTGTGCACCTGCCTGCCGTGCCTTGGCAGGCAGGAAATAACAAGTCAAAATGTATAGGTTATTTCTTTACAAGCCCTAAGTAATTACTTGACCATCATGTAATCTTTGTGGTATTTCACAAGTCCTTCTATGGGGCGTTTGAGAACCTTACCGATTTTTAGGTCATACTCAATGAGCAGTTCTTTGAGCTCGTCCTGTAGATAGAAGGCGATAGAACCTACAAAGTGTACAGGGACTTTATGCGCGTTGTCAAATTGTAAAACTTGATGTTCTATAAACAGTTTCAACCCTTTCCGGATTAACTTCTGGCAATAGTCATGCTCTTTGTTGGTAATCAGAAATCTAGCAAACTGAGCGAGATAGGTATTTGGGTTGGGCATTTTATATAAATGCGTTTTGATACTTTCTGCGGTCAGGTCAAATTCTTTGGCAAATTCGTAGGCCAGGTCCTGGGGTATTTTATTGAAATGAAAATCCCGGAGCAGCTGCCGTCCATAATAATTACCGCTGCCATCATCCATGAGAATATAGCCCAGAGAAGTCACTTTTTGCTCAATGCTCTCGCCGTTGTACATACTACAGTTGGAGCCGGTGCCTAGAATGCATACAATACCTGCTTCATTCTTGCTGGTAGTCGCATATAGGGCAGCATAGGTATCTTCCATGATTTCAGGTTTTTGCACTTTGTCAAAAAAGTCCTTGAACACTTCACGTAACGATTCCTTTGGCTTTTCTGTTCCACAACCGGCACCATAGAAATAAAGTTGGGTCACTTCATGCCTGTGTTTGTAGAGTTCATAATTATTGATGATACGTTCCGTGAGGATTTCGTTGGAAAGTACCTGGGGGTTCAGTCCAAAGGTTTGTGTCTGGAAAATTTGTTCCCCGTCCTCACTTAGCGCGATCCAGTCTGTCTTTGTGGAGCCACTATCAACTACTAAAATCATAAGAATAAATTATGTTAGAAAATAAACCCCTTTCAGCGTTGGCCAAAAAGGGGTTTTTAAAGGGGTTGTCCTACTTCTATAAGGAATTTGCATATTCTGCAAGGTCAACGAGCTTATTGGAGTAACCGAATTCATTATCATACCAAGAAATAAGTTTAAAGAACCTAGGGTTCA
>JBDNGW010000084.1:0-14286 GCA_041689735.1 Leeuwenhoekiella sp.
AAAATCTTAAATTATGGTAGATTTTAGGGAATATATTGAAATTGTTCCCGGAAAGCGTGGTGGAAAACCTTGTATTAAAGGTATGCGCATAACTGTTTATGAGGTGATAAACTGGCTTTCCAATGGAATGACAAAAATAGATATAATTAAAGATTTTCCAGAATTGGATGAAAACATGATCGAAGCTTGTCTTGCCTTTGCAGTTAACAGAGAAGGCAAAACCATAATAGTAGGTTGAGGTTACTCTTTGATCAAATTATTTTATCGCGGATTTTCAAATATTTTAACTGTAATACTGCTGATTTCAAATATATGCGTTTTGAAAATCTGATCGATGAGACGAAAAGGTTATTTTTCATTTTGCAAAAAAAAGGAAGATTTAAAAATAGTCATTTTGGATTCAGATTTTGCAGATTTAAATGAAATTTATGGTTGTCCTCCTAAAATCATTTGGTTGAGAACTGGAAATTTAACCGCGTTTTCAACGTTCTCAGTTTTGAGTCTTAATTGGAATGTAATTGAACATTTTTTAAGTTCAGACAAGGAAATTTTAGAAATAAGACGTTGAAGTTTATCTGATTTTTTACAACGTTCTTACATATTTTATGTTTTATATGGCTTAATTGAAGATGCATTATAAAGTAGTAGAAAAGGCTTTCCTGCAGGTCTTATTTTGATTGAAAGATTTTACGTAAATTGTTTAAAATTTGAAGCTATGGTAGATTTTAAGGAATATTTAGAAATAAATCCGAACGTGCGGTTTGGCAAACCTGTTATAATTGGAACAAGAATTACGGTGCAAGATGTTTTAAATTGGCTGGCAAGGGGAATGTCACACCAAGAGATTATTTATGATTTTCCCGAATTGAATGAGAATCAAATACAGGCATGTCTTGCATTCGCTGCAAACCTTGAGAACCGACTAAGGGTTTCTTCATGAAAATTTTAATTGACCAAAATATTTCTTTCCGTATTTTATCGAAATTAAAATCGTTTCCAGAAGCTCAGCATGTTGATAAGATCGGGCTTACCGATGCTAGAGATCGCTCTATTTGGGAATATGCTATTCAAAACGATTTTGCCATTCTTACTTTTGATAAGGATTTTTTTCAAATGGCAAGTTTAATGGGTGTCCCACCTAAAATAATCTGGATACGAACAGGTAATTTGAAAACGTCCGAAATAGTCAAGCTCTTAGAAGATAATGTCATCTTGATCAAAGAATTTTTAACTCGAGATCATTATAAGGACATTGCGTGTTTGGAACTTGATTGGTAAATTAAAAGCTGAAAAAGATACTAATTTCGGTTTATTCCAAAATAAATGCTCTCCAAGAAAACAAAATACGGCATAAAAGCCCTCAGTTATATCGCACGTCAAGAATGCGGCAGTGACCCTGTGCAGATAGGTGCCATCGCAAAGAGCGAGAACATATCTCATAAATACCTGGAAAGTATCATGCTTACCTTAAAAAAAGCCGGATTTTTAAGTAGTCGAAAAGGTAAAGGTGGCGGTTACTACTTGCGTCGCGAGGCCAAAGACATAAAAATGGTTGAAATCATGCGTACGCTCGAAGGTCCCGTTGCCATGCTTCCCTGCGTAAGCCTTAATTATTATGAACGCTGCGCAGATTGCCCAGAAGAGGAGGAATGTTCGGTCTATAATTTGATGATACAAGTGCGGGACAATACATTGAAGATATTGAACAACAATACCCTTGCCGACATTATTAATAAATAGCACTCCTTTTTCTGCTGAAATCTGCTGTCTGCACTTCTCAAGAATTCCACCGTTACATAAATTGGTCAACGGCACAAAGTGGGTTAACTTTGCTGTTCTTTATAAAGCTATGCTTGCTTGAAAACAGTACAGCCTCCATCTACAATAAACAACACACCCAAACTTCAAAATGGCCGAAAAAAAAGTAAGTATCCTTGCCGCATTCAAAACTATTATCTGGCCACGGCGCAGGCTCGTTTTTATTGGTCTTTTTCTTATCGTAATCAGCAAGGCGGCCAGTTTTGTCGCGCCCTTATCGCTCACGCACCTGATGGACGATATTATCCCCAACAAAAATATCCCGCGTCTTAAAATTCTGGTTTTGGTCGTTGCCCTGGCGATTTTTGTTCAGGCAGTGACCTCTTTTTTGCTCACCAAAATCTTGAGCGTCCAGGCACAGTTCCTGATTTCCGAACTGCGTGCACAGGTTCAGAAAAAGGTACTTTCGCTACCCATCCGCTTTTTTGACAATGCTAAATCAGGCGCGCTCGTTTCCCGTATCATGAACGATGTGGAGGGCGTGCGCAATCTCATAGGCACCGGTCTCGTCGAGCTTGTGGGCGGTTCCATTACCGCAGTGGTTTCCCTCGTTCTGTTGTTGCGTATCAGTTGGCAGTTGACCGTGTTTACCATGATCCCTTTAATAATTTTTGCTTTTGTGGCGTTAAAGGCCTTTAAGATCATACGCCCCATATTCAGGAACCGCAGCAAGATCAACGCTGAGGTTACCGGAAGGCTTACCGAAACCCTGGGCGGCATCCGTGTGATCAAAGGATTTAATGCGGAAGAACAGGAAAACCGTGTTTTTGAATCTGGCGTTGAAAGACTGTTCCTAAACGTCAAAAAAAGCCTCACCGCGACCGCTTTTATGACCAGTTCGTCCACTTTTTTGCTCGGGGTTGCCACTGCCGGCATCATTGGTTTTGGTGGTTATAAGATCATTGAGGGGCAGCTTACCGTGGGCGAATACCTTCAGTTTACGTTCCTATTGGCCCTTATGGTCGCGCCTATCGTGCAAATGAGCAATATAGGCAGCCAAATTACCGAGGCACTCGCAGGTCTTGACCGTACCGAAGACCTGATGAATCTGACTCCCGAGGCCGACGAGGAGAAAAGGACGATCGTGCTGGATGACGTAAGCGGCACAATGGTTTTTGATGATGTTTCCTTTGCCTATGAGGTAGATAAAGAGGTCTTGCACAATATCAGTTTTAAGGTCAGTCCGGGAGCAGTGGTGGCGCTAGTAGGTAGTTCGGGTTCTGGTAAATCTACCATTGCTGGGCTTGCAGCAACCTTTTTAAATCCGCAATCGGGAACGATCAGCATTGATGGTCAGGATCTCTCGCGGGTAAAGCTCAACAGTTACCGCAGCAACCTTGGTGTGGTGCTACAGGACGATTTTCTCTTTGAGGGAAGTATAAGGGAAAATATACTGTTCCCTAGGCCGGACGCTTCGGAAGAAGAACTGCAACGGGCGGTAGATGCTGCTTACGTCAACGAATTTACAGACCGTTTTGATGAGGGCCTTCATACCCTTATCGGCGAGCGTGGGATCAAACTTTCCGGTGGACAGCGGCAGCGGATCGCTATTGCCAGGGCGGTTCTGGCAGATCCCAAGATCCTTATTCTGGATGAGGCGACCTCAAATCTGGATACCGAAAGCGAAGCATTGATTCAGAAAAGCCTGGCCACCCTAACCCAGGGTCGTACCACTTTTGTGATTGCCCACCGGTTAAGCACGATCAGAAAGGCTGATCAGATTTTAGTTGTAGAAAATGGCCGAATTGCCGAACGGGGAACGCACGACGAACTAATTGCTAAGGAAGGTCGCTATTTTAATCTTTTTACCTATCAGGCACGTATTTAAAGAAATTACTTCAGAAGCCTGTCTGCGGAAAAGACAGGAAATATAATTAGAGCGTTCTTTTGAAAAATAGATACGTATTGCCAATTGTGCAATTTTCGTATCTATATTCGTGCAATTTCATAAATTTCATAAATTTTATCCGAAAATCGTAGTTCAGTTTAAAAGCAGCTATTATATTTGCTTTAAATCCTAGTAATCCGATAGGATTTAAGTAAAATAAATTAAACTTTCGGGTATTATGATACTAGATCAAGTACTTACCACCAGAGAAAACAAGGAAAGAGCGACTTATAAGAAAGACGCAAATTCAGAAAAGCCATTGCGCAGCATGGCGAAGACCGTTAGTTGGCGCATTGTGGGCACCATTGATACTGTTTTTATTTCTTGGTTGATAACCGGGGCTCTTTCGGTTGCTTTTAGTATTGGAGCTATAGAGTTGGTTACAAAAATGGTGCTTTACTTTTTTCATGAACGCATTTGGAACACCGTAAAATGGGGCAGATAATGAAGTTTACAACAGAAAATATCAAGCAGTTCAATGAAAGTCTGAGGAGGCAAAATCCGTTGGATATTGCTATTTGGGCAATTGAAAACGCTAAAAAACCGGTGGTAACGACCAATTTTCGGCCTTATGAAGCGGCGATTTTGTTTGCTTCCGCGAAAGCGAAAAAGGATATACCCGTAATTTGGTGCGATACAGGCTATAACACGCCAAATACCTACCGCCACGCCATAGACGTAATCCAATTATTGGATCTCAACATTGATTTATATGTTCCCAGCCAGACTGCCGCGCACCGTGATGTGGTCATGGGAATTCCCGGGATTGATGATGAGCGTCATCAGCTATTTACAACGCAGGTAAAACTGGAACCGTTCAAAAGAGCCATGGCAGCGCATAAACCAGATGTCTGGTTCACCAATTTGCGCAAAGGGCAGACCGCGCATCGCGATAATCTTGATATTTTGAGCCTCAGCGGTGACGGCGTATTGAAGGTGAGTCCGTTTTATAATTATAGCGATGAAGAACTGGATGTTTTTCTAGCTGAAAATAACTTGCCAAACGAGCACGACTATTTTGATCCCACAAAGGTGTTGGAAAACAGGGAATGTGGCCTGCACCTTTAAAAACCAACAATATGAGCACTATTTTAAAGCCAAATGCCCTAGAAAGCGAGGCAATTTATATTTTCCGGGAAGTGGTTGCGCAGTTTGAAAACCCTGTGCTTCTTTTTTCTGGCGGGAAGGACAGTATTACGCTAGTGCGGCTGGCGCAGAAGGCGTTTTATCCCGCCCCAATTCCATTTCCGCTATTACATATAGATACGGGACATAATTTTCCTGAAACCATTGATTTTCGTGATAAATTAGTGGAAGAACTGGGTTTGACTCTTATTGTACGCCACGTACAAGATGCCATTGATGAAGGAAAAGTGACCGAAGAAACCGGAAAATATTCCAGTCGGAATATTTTACAGACCACCACGCTTCTTGATTCCATTGAAGAATTCAAATTTGATGCCTGCATCGGCGGTGCCCGTCGTGATGAAGAAAAAGCCCGCGCCAAAGAGCGTATTTTTTCTGTGCGGGATGATTTTGGGCAATGGGATGAAAAAAACCAGCGTCCTGAATTATTCGATCTTTTAAATGGAAAGATAGAAGTTGGCCAAAATGTACGTGTTTTTCCGATTTCCAACTGGACAGAACTGGATGTGTGGAATTATATCCATACGGAAAGAATAGAAATCCCTTCCATTTATTTTTCGCATCTGCGGAAAACATTCGTGCGCGACGGCCTTATCTGGAGCGCTTCAGAATATGTGTACAAAGAGGAAGACGAGGAAGTGCTGGAGCGCATTGTGCGTTTCCGAACTGTAGGGGATATGACCTGTACCGCGGCTGTAGAATCTGAGGCCGAAACCATTCTGCAGATTGTGGAAGAGATCAAACTTTCCACCATTTCAGAACGTGGCGCCCGTATTGACGATAAACGTTCAGAAGCGGCTATGGAAAAACGGAAGCAGCAGGGGTATTTCTAAGTCCCCCTAACCCCCGAAGGGGGAACTCTCAACTGGATGGAATGGTAGGTTAGAGAAATCAATAATAAGAATAGTAATTACAAAATAAGAGATGAATACCAATAATTCAAAAAACGGAAATGAAGCTCCCCCTTTGGGCCTGCCTGCCGATGAGGCAGGGGCCGGGGGGATGGACGTTTTAAAGATTGCGACGGCAGGAAGTGTGGATGATGGTAAAAGTACTTTGATAGGGCGGTTGCTTTACGATACGCAATCCCTTACCGATGATAAGTTGGAAGCCATTGAGCGCAATAGCAGGAGAAAGGGTTTTGATTATCTTGATTTTTCGCTAGCTACAGACGGTCTGGTCGCCGAGCGTGAGCAGGGTATTACCATTGATGTGGCACATATCTATTTTTCGACCAAAAAGCGCAGCTATATCATTGCCGATACTCCCGGCCATGTGGAATATACACGTAATATGGTTACCGGCGCGTCAAATGCACAGGCGTCCATTATTTTGATCGATGCGCGTAAAGGCGTGATTGAACAGACCTACAGGCACTTTTTCATCAACAATTTATTACGTGTAAAACATATAATAGTAGCTGTAAATAAAATGGATCTGGTGGGTTATGATCAATCCGTTTTTGATAGAATAAAAGCCGATTTTGAGGCCTTAAATGCCAAAAGTAGTTATGCCGATCAAGAAATCACGTATGTGCCAATCAGCGCGCTGAAAGGCGATAATGTGGCGAAAGATTCTACGGAAATGCCGTGGTATTCTGGACAAAATGTGCTTGCGTATCTGGAACAGTTAAAGCCCGAAGTGCAGCATGACAGTGCAATGAGTTTCCCGGTGCAAACCGTTATTCGGCCGAAAAAAGATGAATTTCATGATTACCGCGGTTACGCCGGAAAAATCTATGGAAATAGCCTGAAAGTGGGTGATTCCATTACTGTTTTACCGTCATTGACCCAGTCTAAGGTCAAAAATATCCACTTTTTTGATAAGGAATACAGTGAAGCAGTTGCGGGTAGTTCGGTAACTATTACACTTGAAGATGATATTAATGTGGCGCGCGGAGATATGTTTGTAAAATCTGAAGAAGTGCCGCAAAGCAGTAAAGAATTACTGGCTTCCATTTGCTGGATGGACGGTAAAGCTTTGGTGCCTGGAAGTAAATATGAAATACAGCATAACAGCAACCGGATTCTGGCAAAGATCGATAGCATTCAAGGCGTTGTCGCCACCGATTTTTCCGGAGATAAAATGGACGCAAATCAGCTTACGATAAATGAAATAGGTCAAGTGCGCTTAAAACTTAGCAAGCCCTTGTTTCACGATGCGTATACTAAAAACAAAGCTACGGGTTCGTTTATTTTGATTGACACGCAAAGTAATACGACCGCCGGGGTTGGATTTATTGAGGCCCCCTAACCCCCAAAGTGGGAACGCTCACGCTGGCGATAGAAACCTTGCAGGTCGGAAGAAACCAAGACCTGACAGGTTTCAAAAACCTGTCAGGTCTTGACTCGCCAGTATTGCTGAATAACGAGCTTGCCAGCTGACAAAGGCAGCGTTTTCTGTGGGTTTGAAGGGTCGATCAAATTTCAATAAAGACCTATAAAGAGATTCGACAGATTGCTTCGTTCCTTGCAATTGAAGAACAACAGCTTGCGGGTTAGAAGAAACGAAGACCTCACAGGTTTTTAAAACCTGTGAGGTCTGGATTCAAAACAGAAATAACAATAGTAACAATAATAGAAAATGCAAAGCTTCAGAACCGAAATAGAGAATCCAGTTGTGGAAAAAGATATTCTGGAGCTGGAAAAGAAACTCCATCTGTTTAAGGAGGGAAAAATTGACGGAGAGCGTTTCCGTAGTCTGCGTTTGGCTCGCGGTGTTTACGGGCAGCGGCAAGAAGGTGTGCAAATGATTCGCATAAAATTGCCTTACGGAAAAGTGACCGGAGATCAATTATTACGTATCGCCGATGTTTCCGACGAATATTCCACCGGAAGACTGCACATTACCACGCGGCAGGATATCCAGATCCATTATGTAAGCCTGGATCGTACCCCGGAACTCTGGGCGCAGTTGGAAAAAGACGACGTTACCATGCGCGAAGCTTGTGGTAACACGGTGCGGAACATTACCGCAAGTGAAACTGCGGGAATTGATCCCGATGAACCTTTTGACGTTTCGCCCTACGCGCATGCTACTTTTCAGTTTTTTCTGCGGAATCCTATCTGTCAGGAGATGGGCCGGAAATTTAAGATTTCCTTTTCGGCCACAGATGATGATACGGCCCTTTCTTTTATGCACGATCTCGGTTTCATTGCAAAAATGAAGGACGGTAAACGTGGTTTTCAAGTGATGCTGGGCGGCGGTTTGGGTTCGCAGCCACGCCATGCCGACCTGCTCTATGAATTTATGCCCGAAGATCAATTGATCCCTACGGTAGAAGGCGTTCTGCGTGTTTTTGACCGACTGGGAGAACGCGCTAAACGTCTAAAAGCGCGAATGAAATATCTTATTAAAGACCTAGGTAGAGACGAATTTATGGAACTGGTAAACGACGAGCGCAAAGCCCTATCGTACAAAACCTATCCCATAGATGTGGAAGCGTACGAGTCTAAAATGGGACTGCCAGAAACGGGTGCTCCCGAAGTTACGATCAAAGATGAAAAAGCCTATCAAGATTGGAAAAATACAAATGTTTTCCCGCAGAAACAAAAAGGCTTATTTGCCATTGGAATAAAGATAAAATTAGGCGATTTTTCAACCGAAAAAGCCCGAAAATTGGCCGTTTTAGTCCAAAAATATGCGGCTAACGAACTCCGGTTTTCGCTACGCCAGAATATTTTATTGCGCCATATTCCGGAATCTTCCTTGGCCTTTTTCTACACCGAACTGGACAAACTGGGCTTTGCTAATCCTGGCTACAATACTACAGTGGACATTACCGCTTGTCCGGGCACGGATACATGTAATTTGGGAATTGCCAGCAGCACGGGAATGGCCGATATCCTTGAAAAAACCTTGTTTGAAGAATATCCTGAATATATCAGCAATACGAACATTACCATAAAAATAAGCGGTTGTATGAATGCCTGTGGACAGCACAATATGGCCAATATAGGTTTTCAGGGCATGAGCATTCGTACACCGGAAAAATTGGTCGCGCCAGCAGTTCAAATATTGTTGGGCGGTGGCGTTCTGGGCAACGGTCAGGGGCGTTTTGCCGACAAGGTCATTAAAATGCCCAGCAAGCGCGGGCCACAGGCGCTGCGTGAGATCTTGAATGATTTTGCGCTAAACGCGGAAGGAAAAGATTTTCTTTCTTATTATGACGCGCAAGGTCAAAAATACTTCTATGATATGCTGAAACCACTTTCAGAAACCGATAATCTGGAAGCATCGGATTTTGTGGATTGGGGAAATTCAGACACCTACGTTCAGGAAGTGGGCATTGGCGAGTGTGCCGGTGTGGTGATCGATATGGTGCAGACTTTATTGCTTGAAGCCAAAGAGAAACTAGCACTTTCCATAGACTCTTTCGAGCAGGAAAAATGGGCGGATAGCATTTACAATACCTATACCGGACTTGTAAATGGTGCTAAAGCTTTGCTGCTTTCAGAAGATATCAGAACCAATACGCAGGCCAATATTATAGCCGAATTTGATAAAGCCTTCGGCGAAAATGCTTCCGTTGCAGGCGATAAATCGTTCCCAGAGCTTATTTATCAGATCAAGGAAAACGAACCGACAAAAGAATTCGCGGAAGCATATTTGGAAGAGGCCAACACCTTTTTTTACCGTGTAGATACGTACCGAAAAAGCCAACTGACCCATGCAAACTAAAAAAGCAAAACTCACTGTGGTGGGCGCGGGTCCCGGCGATGCAGAACTGATAACCCTCAAAGCCGTTAAAGCGTTGCAGCGCGCAAACGTGGTGCTTTATGACGCGCTGGTAAATCCAGAATTGCTCGATTATGCCAAAAACGCGGAACTCATTTTTGTCGGCAAGCGAAGAGGTTGTTACGCGTATCAGCAGGAGCAGATCAACGACTTGATCGTGAGCCGTGCGCACTCGCATGAACATGTGGTTCGGTTAAAGGGCGGCGATCCATTTATTTTTGGCCGAGGGGCGGAAGAAATGGAAGCCGCTGCCGCACAAGGGATCGAAGTGACCATGGTACCGGGAATCTCCTCGTCGTTTGCAGTGCCGGCCTATCAAAATATTCCGTTGACCAAAAGGGGAAGTTCAGAAAGTTTCTGGGTGATCACGGGAACGACCAAAGAACATAAAATTTCAGGTGATGTGGCACTTGCCGCGCAATCTACCGCTACCGTGGTCATTCTTATGGGAATGGGAAAACTGGGTGAAATATGCGATTTATTTCGCGCAAGCGGAAAAAATGACACTGCGGTCGCCATTATTCAGAATGGAACAACTTTTGATGAAAAAATAGGGGTGGGAACCATTGATTCCATTGAAAATATAGTTGCTGAAAATGAACTTTCCAATCCCGCGATCATCATTATCGGTGACGTGGTAAACCATCGCCAACAACTGGCAACTATTAAACAACAGGTCGCAGAACAAGTAGCATGATGATAGGCGAAAAACGCAATACTTTATATCCGGTTTTTTTAAAAGTACGTAACTTGCAGATCCTAATTGTGGGTGGCGGTAATGTGGCTTTGGAAAAACTCACTTTTTTACTGAAATCAAGTCCTGACGCGCAAGTGGAACTGGTTGCCCCTTTTTTTAGGGAAGAAACCATAGCGCTGGCCAGGAAGTACAAGGTAAAAATGACCACGAAGAAGTATAAACCGAAAATGCTAAAAAAGCGGCATATTGTAATCGCCACGACTGACAGTCCCAAAGTGAACAAACGGATCTATAAAGGCGCAAGAAAGCGCTTTGTACTGGCCAATATTGCAGATGTACCCGAATTGTGCGACTTTTATATGGGAGGGATCGTGACCAAAGGACATGTGAAGATTGCGATTTCCACTAATGGGCAATCGCCCACTACGGCAAAGCGCTTGCGACAGTTTTTTGAGGATGTGATCCCCGAAGATATTGATGATATGGTGAAAAACCTCAATGAATATAGAAAAACTATTAAAGGCGATTTTGAACAAAAAGTGGAGCAATTGAACGAATTTACCAAGGGACTTGTAATCCCCCTAGCCCCTGCCTCATCGGCAGGCAGGCCCAAAGGGGGAACTTCAGACGTGCGCAATTACGCAGAAGCGTCTTCAAAAATTCAGAATGAAAATTCAGAAAATAAAGTATAATCAGTTTAAAAATGAGTCCTTGGCTCTCCATTCGGGGGTCGGGGGGAAATAGATTATGATAAAAACAGATATATTAATAATAGGAGCAGGGCCTACGGGGCTATTCACGGTATTTGAAGCAGGATTGCTGAAACTTAAATGTCATATCATCGATGCATTGGCAGCACCCGGTGGGCAACTCGCCGAAATCTATCCCAAAAAGCCCATTTATGATATTCCCGGATTTCCGGAAATCCTTGCGGGCGATCTTGTGGACAATCTTATGGAACAATGCAAACAGTTTCAGCCCGGTTTTACGCTGGGCGAACGTGCGCAGACCATCGAAAAACAAGAGGACGGCAGTTTTATCGTGACCACAAATAAAGGCACACAGCATCAAGCGCCTGTAGTGGCGATTGCTGGCGGTCTTGGAAGTTTTGAACCTAGAAAACCAGCCATTCCCAATATTCATAAATTTGAAGATAAGGGCGTTGCCTATATGATCAAGGATCCTGAGGTTTATCGGGATAAAAAAGTAGTGATTGCCGGTGGCGGTGATTCTGCACTGGACTGGGCGATATTCTTAGCTAATATTGCTGACGAAGTGACCTTGATTCACCGCAGGAATGAATTCCGCGGAGCGTTGGATTCCGTTGAGAAAGTGCGCGAACTCAAATTACTCGGCAAAATCAGTTTGATTACCCCTGCTGAAGTCATAGGTTTGGCTGGCGCAGATCAACTGGACGCCATTATAGTGCAACAGAATGAGGAGGAATTCAGTATAGAAGCTGATGCTTTTATTCCATTATTTGGGCTTTCGCCAAAACTGGGGCCTATTGGAGCATGGGGTTTGGAAATTGAGAAAAACGCCATAAAAGTCGACAATTCGCTCGATTATCAGACAAATATTCCCGGTATTTTCGCTATCGGCGATGTGAATACCTATCCTGGTAAACTGAAGTTGATTTTATGCGGTTTTCACGAAGCAACGATGATGTGCCAAGCGGCGTTCCAGATCATTAACCCAGGCAAGCGCTACGTGATGAAATATACCACAGTCTCTGGTGTTGATGGTTTTGACGGTTCCCGTAAGGAGGCCGAAAAAGCGGTGGTACAGAGCATAGAATGATTAGTGACAGAACAGCTATCAAAATAAAGGTTTTAAGGTCATTTATCGGCTTTCGTAGGCGATAATCAGCTCCTCGATAGCATGGGTGGTAAGTGGTTTTATAAGATAATGAATGACTCGATCATACTCTTTCGCCTTCTGGATGTCCATTTTGCTCGTGCTTGAGGTGACGATCACAACTTTTGCAGTGGTTTCATAATTTTTCATCTGTTCCAAAAACTCCCAGCCGTCTATTTCGGGCATGTTCAAATCGAGGAGAATAAGATGTGGTTTTCTAATCTCAAGCTCTTCTAAAGCATTTAGTGGATTTATGAAATCGTAGATTTGCTTTCCAACACCAGATATATTCATCAATTTTTTGTTGATGAAATTGGTGATCTTTTGATCATCTACGAGAAAGATGTCCAATTTTCGCATTACTTTTTCCAATGATAGTATCATTCTAGAGCAAAATTATCGATTTCGTTGGTGCTCATCTCAATGATTTTCTGTAGGGTACAGTCCAGCTCTTGAGCAGATTCTTTAAGATAGGCTAGCGCTTCATTATGTAATTCCTCGGTGGTCAAATGATCTATAATTTCCACAATCCCCAAGATTCTACTTAGTGGTTCACGAACGTTGTGCGCATTTAATTTTGATATTTCCAAAAGTTTGTGATTTTTCCCGAGTAACTCTTTAGTGCGTGCTGCAATTATGGTTTTAGAGGTCAGTAATTAACTGCATACTAAATCTCGCAGGGGGATTTTCTCTGCGGCCACCATTCTTTTGATCAGGTTGTTGAATATTCCATTCTTGGACTGTGAGCGGTTGAGTCGGTAGCAGAATTCGCTGAGGTAGCGGTCTATATGGAACTCGCTGACCCAGGAATAGGTTGTCCTTATCCAGGATTTAACTTGATGTATCATCGTGTGCAGCGCCTTGAAGTTCAGCCCTTTGTTGCTTGGGATCTGTTTCAGGTCGTATTCCTTGGCTATCGGGGAGTAGCCCCTCCACTCATCCGCTGTGACCTTGGCATCCTTGGCTATGTGCAGGGAGAACATTCCCTTGAGCTCCTTTGCCGAGAAGTTCTCTATCCTGTGGGCGTACATGCGCCTTACCTTGCCGTCCTCGGTAAGCTGCACGGCGCACGCGACCTTTTTCTTCTTGCTGTCATAGCTGCGCCCCATCTTGCCGACCTCCCTGCCGCCCACAACGAACTCGTCCACGTGGACGATGCCGTCCATGGGGTGGTCGCAACTGGAGGCCATGGCCTCCCGTACCTTGTGCATGAAGAGCCGCGCGGTCTTTTCGGTCACACCGTAGCGAACGCCCACGTAACCGGCCGACAGGCTCTTGGTGGTGGTCGCCATCTCAAAGCAAATGTGGAAGGCCTTGCGAACCCCGAACCTTACCCTGTGGAAGAGGGTTGTCCACCGTCACCGATTCGGTGTGGCTACAGATGTTGCATGTCCGTGAATGGTCCGCCCTGACCTGGGCCGCGCCATGCCCGCACCTGAACCCCGTTTCCCATTTCCAATGGGCAAGGTATTCCTTGCAATCGATGTTGCTTTTGAACCGATCATTGAACTCCAGGACGTTCCGACCCTTGAAAATATCCATTTTTTAACTGTTTTATTGGACTTAAAGATATGAAATTATCTACTGACCTCTAAATATCTTTATCCCTGATAAGAAAACCCATCACCAAAACAAAAAAAGACAGGTTTGGGTCTTGACAACTTAGGTCGGACATCGGAAAAGTTAGATATTGTTCTTCGATTTTAGAACGCCCTTGGCTGCATAAAACCCGCAAATCCCTTGTACGCCACCGCCCGGCGGGGAGGAGGCCGGACAAATGAAAATATCGGGATTGGAGGTCCGATAAAGAGCAACGGGCCGGTGAAACGACTGAAAAAAATCAGATGCCCCGCCCGTTTTGGCACCCCCAAAATAATTGGGGTTATAGCTGTAGAGGTCACTGGTGTTCATGGGGTGTCTTGCCAAAACAATATCCCTGAACCCAAGGGGTAAACGCTCGATCCGGTCTTCAATGAACGGGGTCATATCCACAGTTGAGCCGTTGCGAACATGGCAATAGGCCCAACCGGTATGCCTTCCCCGGGAGCCCTTGGGGGGTTAAAATGGCTTTGCTGGGTCAACAGCACAAAAGGGTTTTTGCTGTGCCTGCCCTCCCATACATTTTTTTCACTTGCCGCCACTT
>JBDNGW010000085.1:0-3593 GCA_041689735.1 Leeuwenhoekiella sp.
GCCCTGTTTAGTTGGATCATTGAAAAATCCGATATACAGAAAGCCAGTAAGGTAAGGTCGACAAAAGGTCTGAACCTACATATTTATGGAAGATTGGCAGCTGCTTTTATAACACTAATATTCAACTCTTGATTCGCATGATTCAATTATTATTTCCTTGGAGATATTTGCTCTATCCGGAAGAATTGTTCTGGACTGAAGAAGGATACCGGTTTTCGTGGAGGGTAATGCTGATGGAAAAAGCCGGATATGCAGAATTCAAAGTGGTCGATTCCAAAACAGGAAAGCGTTTTTATGTTGATAATTCCGATTTTCTCAGTCCGTTTCAGGAAAAACAGATGGCTTTTTAACCGGATTTTATACTTGAATACGCACATTTTTTAGCTGAACATTTCCAAAAGACCGGCCATAAAAATATTGAGGTTTATGTAGAGAGTTATGTTGGTCTCAATGGCCGAAAAAGTGCTCCCTACATAAGTCCGGATGTTAACTTGCTCAATCACGCGGACTCTTTTAAACACAAAACATTTATTTTACCCTTCGAAGATGAAATTAAAGGTCTTTAGTATATTTTTCTTTTTTAACCTGTTTGTGAACGCACAGTATTCCATGAGTGGAAAAGTCACTTCTTTAAAAACCGGAGATCCGGTTCCCAATGCCGAGATCTGGAATAAAACTACCGGAAAACTGACCGTGGCCGATGCAAATGGTGACTTTGAAATAAAGCAGTTAAAACAAGGAACCTACGTTTTTGCCGTTTTTGGTTATGCTTTTGAAATTACCGAGCAAGAAGTTTCCATTAACCAAGACATAACGTTGAATTTTGACCTTTTTCCCCTAGCCGAAAATCTCAACGAAGTAACGATCACAAACAGGCAAGAACAGATTTTTGCCCTACGTAAACTCAGAAAAGTGGAAGGCACGGCCATTTACGCCGGCAAGAAAAGTGAGGTTGTACTGATGGATAAAGTCTCTGGAAACCTGGCTGCCAACAATGCAAGGGAAATCTACAGTCAGGTGGTCGGGCTGAATATTTATGACAATGGGGATGCCGGACTTCAGCTAAATATAGGCGGTCGCGGACTGGATCCCAACAGGACACAGAATTTCAATACCCGACAGAACGGTTACGATATTTCGGCCGATGTACTTGGTTATCCCGAAAGTTACTATACACCGCCGCCGGAAGCTTTAAGGGAAATCCAGGTGGTTCGCGGAGCTGCTTCTTTACAGTATGGAACGCAGTTTGGCGGACTTATAAATTTCAGGTTCAAAGAACCGGTGCCAGATAAAAAAATAGAATTGGTGTCAAGGCAAACGCTCGGTTCTTATGATCTTTTTACCAGTTTCAACAGTTTAAGTGGGACGGTTGGGAAATTCAGCTATTACACGTACTACAACTACAAATCCGGGAAAGGTTTCCGGCCGAATTCTGGATATGATTCCCGCAACGCCTTTGCTCATTTAGGTTGGAAATTCAATGACAAAACAAATATAAGGTTTGAATATACCTATTTAAACTATCTGGCTCAGCAACTAGGCGGTTTGACCGATGTGCAGTTTTATAAAGACCCGATATTCAGCAATCGTGAGCGTAATTGGTTTGACGTGAACTGGAATCTTTTCGACTTTAAGCTTGAACATGAATTTACAGATAGAACGCAGTTAAGCCTTAACCTTTTCGGGCTGGATGCTTCCAGAAAAGCAGTTGGATTTAGGGAAAACAGGGTTTCACAGGTGGACGATCCCAGCGCTCCCAGGGAATTGCTTATTGACGATTTTTCTAATTGGGGGGCGGAGATTCGAGTATTGTCCAGATATGATTTATTAAGTAGAGAATCTGTTTTATTACTGGGTTCAAAATATTATGATTCAAATAATAATCAGCGTCAGGGAGCAGGAAGTGCAACTTCAGGAGCAGATTTTAGCTTTGCCGATGATGTGTTTCCAAATTATCCTCGACAGGCAAAATTTAATTTTCCGAACAAAAACCTGGCATTTTTTGGTGAAAATATATTCAATTTGACCAATAAACTGAGTATAACCCCAGGTTTTAGGTTTGAATATATAAACACCGCGGCAAACGGCACCTACAAAGAGATTGTCCTTGACCTTGCCGGTAATCCCATTGTAAATGAAACAAATGAAGATAACCGGAATTTCGAAAGGAGTTTTGTTCTGCTGGGAATCGGGAGCAGTTACAGCCTGAATGCTGCCAATGAAATTTACGCCAATATTTCTCAAAATTACAGATCGGTCACTTTTAATGATATCAGGATTGTAAATCCAAGTATGGTAATAGATCCAGATATTACAGATGAAGAAGGTTTTACGGCAGATCTCGGTGTGCGTGGGCGGCTTTCAAACACCGTTTCTTACGATCTAAGCGTTTATGGTTTAAAATACGATAACCGGATCGGCGAGATCTTTCAATCTACTTCTACAGATTATTTTAGGCTGAAAACCAACGTTGGCGATGCTTTTATCTACGGAGTGGAAACATTTGCGGACTGGAATATAAAAAACACCTTTTTTGAGCAGTCAGGAGATTATAGACTGAATTTGTTTGTGAACGCAGCTTTTACGAATTCCGAATACTTGCGGTCAGATCAAAATAACATTGAAGGGAAAAAAGTTGAATTTATCCCGGATGCGAACTTTAAAACAGGTCTGAATTTTGGATATAAAAATCTTCTGACCGGTTTGCAATATTCTTATTTGTCCAAGCAATTTACGGATGCAACCAACGCACCGCAGAATTTAAACGATAATCAAAGGGGCATTGAAGGTGCAGTCCCTGCCTACGGAATCTTAGATTTTTCGGCTTCCTATAGTTTGGGGAAATTTAGGCTTGAAGCTGGTGTCAACAACCTTTTAAACAATTCCTATTTTACCAGAAGGGCAACTGGTTATCCCGGTCCAGGAATTATTCCTGCACAGCCAGTTACTTGGTACACTACTTTGGAGATCAAGTTGTAAGTTGTTTTTTTGTTTGGATCTCTTTCTTTAGATTGTATAGTGTATGATGTATATTGTAAAATGTACAGCGTATTAAGTTATCTGTAAGGACCGAATTAGTCGAACTGAAATACTTTATACAATATTCATTCAACAAATTGTATAGTGTATATTGTAATTTGGAAAAACTGAATTTCTAGGACGAAAGTACATTATACGTTATACAATATACATTCTACAAACTGTATTTGTAATCTGTAAAGACTGGATTTCTAGAACAACACTACGTTATACAATATACAATATACATTCTACACACTATTTTTTCCTAAAATAAACCGCAACCGGAACGCCGTTAAAATCAAATTATATGTGCAGTTTATTTTAAAAAAAAACCATGATATAAAGCTTCAAACAAATGGTAAGGTTATAGAAAAAAGCATTTACCCAACCTAAATCGTGGATAAGACACCTCTACTCCTCAATCCCAATAAGAACTAAGGATCTGTTAAGAAATAAAGTGACCGAATTATAGGCAGTTATTTTGTTTGACCACAAGGCGAAAAACGCAGGCATAGCCGTAGCTATGACGAGTATTTTCAACGCAGTGGGCGAGCAAAAGAACAAGTAGAAAC
>JBDNGW010000086.1:0-3227 GCA_041689735.1 Leeuwenhoekiella sp.
TCGGATACCCATGCCAGCTATTTTACCTCCATACGGGGATACATCTCTACCTTAAAGAAAAACAACCAAAAGGTGTTGGAGAATATCAAAAACGCGTTTCTTGAAAAACCGTTTATGCCTGTAACGGGTGAATAGTTACATCTTTTTTGAACAGTCCACCAGATCCTGCAAATAACAGTAAATTAGCAGCTTAAATTAGGTGCGAAACTTGAGTTGTTTACATTAAAGTTATGAACATTTCAGCAACTTATGAGTCTCCCCCCGACCCCCTTTTTTCATCATCATCATCATGGGTTATATCTGAAATGCAAATCTAAAGGCCTATCGGCACCTCCCCTTGAAAATAAGGGGAGGACCTTTAGAACATCACTCTTCTTAATATTAAGATATGAAACTATCTAGTGACCTCTTTTAATCAATTTGGAAGATCAAAGCTACTAAACTAAACCATTTTTTCAATTATAAAATCTTCCATAACAGCACCTCCATTTCGGTTTGTAGAAAGCATTCAATCGCATCTATAGGAGAACACACAATGGGAGAATCCTTCACGTTAAAACTGGTGTTGATTAACATCCCAATACCCGTTTTTTCTTTGAAAGCGGATAATAGTTTGTAATAACGTGGATTGCTGCTTTTATTGACCGTTTGAATTCTTGCAGAATAATCTACATGCGTAACCGCGGGAATGGAAGAACGTACTTGCTGTAATCTTGTCTGTAAATCTCCCTTCAAAGCCCGATTTTTAGCTGAATTTACCGATTTTCGCTGCCCTTCGGAAACTGCTTTTACGACCAACATATACGGCGAAGGATTCTGAATGTCAAAATAATCTTGCGCATCTTCTTCCAGAATACTCGGTGCAAAGGGACGAAAACCCTCTCTAAACTTGATTTTTTGGTTGATTTTCCGCTGCATATCCGGATTTCTGGGATCGGCCAGAATACTGCGGTTTCCCAGGGCGCGCGGGCCAAATTCCATACGTCCTTGAAACCATCCCATAATTTTGCCCTGCGTCAACGCTTTCACACATTCCTTTAATAAAATTTCTTCGGAACCGTATTTCTTATAATTCAGCTGAGAAAAAGATTGTAAAACGGACTCAATATGGGCATTGGTAAATGACGGCCCCAAAAGCGCGCCGTGCATGGAATCAGGAAATTGAAGCGTTCTGGGTTTTTCCATAAGAATATGCCAAGTGGCCAGCGCCGCTCCCAGCGCCCCACCG
Source organism: Leeuwenhoekiella sp. (assembly GCA_041689735.1). Taxonomy (GTDB): domain Bacteria; phylum Bacteroidota; class Bacteroidia; order Flavobacteriales; family Flavobacteriaceae; genus Leeuwenhoekiella. Next base: position 1,229 of record JBDNGW010000086.1, read on the forward strand.
GCATCGCCTGCTGCTGGCTGCGTCCACAAGTTTTCAATTTCAGAAAGCGCATCAAGTTTACCGTTTACCACACTATTTAAAGCAACGCCGCCAGCCATTACTAAGTTGGCCGAATTAGTCATGTTTATTGCCGTTTTTGCCAGTTTTAGGACGATTTCTTCGGTAACGCTCTGTATGGCCAGTGCGAGATTGGCTTCGGTCTGCGCCAAAGGATCTCCGAAATGGCGACGTTTTATACCGAATAAGCGCTGCCACTTCTCATCGCGGGTCATCGTGAGTCCGGTGGCATACTTAAAATAATCCATGTTCAGAAGAAAGGAACCGTCTTCCCGAATATCTACGAGTTGGTTTTTTATCTTTTCAATAAATCCCTGCGTTTCATCGCTCTCTTTTTCGCCGTAGGCGGCAAGTCCCATAACTTTATATTCGCCATTATTGACTTTAAATCCCAGATAATAGGTAAAAGCGGAATATAAAAGCCCCAACGAATGTGGAAAATGCTGTTCTTTTAAAATCGTGATCCCGTTTCCTTTTCCATGCGCTATAGTGAGCGTTGCCCATTCGCCCACACCGTCAATCGTGAGGATCGTAGCTTCCTCAAAGGGCGACGGATAAAAAGCACTTGCCGCGTGCGAGAGATGATGTTCAGAAAAATAAAGCGCAATTTGAGCCGTTCCCAGTGGTTTCAGGGCATTTTTAATTGATCTTCTAATAAACAGTTTGTCTTTGAGCCACACTGGCATCGCTTTTAAAAAGCTCGGTAATCCATGTGGGGCAAAAGCGTGATAGGTTTCGAGCAGACGCTCAAATTTCAGCAGGGGTTTTTCAAAATAGGCGATCGCCCAGAGTTTTTCATATGGGATTCCGCCGGCTTCCAAAACATAGCGGATCGCATTAATGGGAAAAGCGTCGTCGTTTTTGATCCTGCTGAAGCGCTCTTCCTGAGCCGCCGCCACAATCTTGCCGTTCACAATCAAAACTGCCGCGCTATCGTGAAAAAAGGCCGATATACCCAGAATTGCTTCAGCCATAAAAAAGGATGTTTTAAGTGCGCTGGCAAAACCTCCTCGTAACGATCAACAAACACCGATTGACGCCCTTGCTTGAACTTTTTCAATTGAAGGGTATCCTTTGCCCATCCAACGACGGAAAAGCCCCACAGGCGTAAGCAAAATAAAAAACAGAAGCGTGAGCAAAATTTGTGAACTTACGAAACCCAACACTTTCGTCAGACCAAACCAAACATAGGTCAATGGATAAAATATAAGCGGAAAAATCAAGCTAAGCAGCAAGAGAATGCCGCTGTAGACGACAAAATCCCAGTTTTCTTCACGATAGGCAAAGAACAGCAACGTTAGGGCAAGAAGCATACCGACTTCCATATTTTGCCTGTGCGTTGGGGAATTGTGAAAAAGCATCAAAAAAGGCTGTAAATAAAGGGCGCCAGGGCGGAACTTGCCGTGAGCACCACAATTACGCTGATTAAAATGAGCATGACAATGAGTGGGATGAGCCAGTATTTTTTGCGGCTGCGCAAAAACAGGAAGAATTCTTTAAATGTTTCCATGGTTATCGGTTTTCCAGTTCGTCTCTTAATCGCATTGCCCGTTTATTTTCAGAATCTTTTTTCAGTACTTTTTCTATAAAAATCAAACTATTTTTAGGTTGATCAAGCTGCCTGTAATAGTCGGCCAGCTGCAATAATTCAATTACATTTTGCTCAGAATCGGTTTTTGCTTCAATATTCAAAATACCATTTATTGCAGTTAAATAGTGCTTGCAAGAAAACCATGCAACATCCTGTTTATCAACAGTATAATGTTAAAATCTTTGCTCGAATCTTTGGGATAAAATGCGTACTCTTTCATATAATATGCTTATTTTTAATGGGTTAAATGGTCAAGGAATTTGATATATGTCAATTTCTAGAAAAGATTCGCAATTATGAGAAAAAGATTCGAGCAACAAAGCTCTTTAGGATTGATCCCAATTAGTGAGA
>JBDNGW010000087.1:0-16438 GCA_041689735.1 Leeuwenhoekiella sp.
GACACCAGTTTGATCGAATTTTTTAACAACATCTCCACCAAAGAATCTAGCAACTGCCATTAATCCTGTTACTAGAGCTAAAATCAACATAGGTTCTGCACCGCTTTTTGCAAGTATCAATCCAACCCATTGTTGAGGTCCAAATTCTGTAATTGCAGTTAATACCATACATACCATCATAAAAATAAACAATGGAGTTCTCATTGCTTTAAAATTACCAGACAATGAAGCCTCCTCTTGAGTTTTTGCTTTAGGCCAAGACTTTCCGAAGAATAAATAAGCATAGATTAGCGTAGGAATCATAATCACCCAAATTTGAGTTTCCCAACTCAACCCACCATCAGTCATGAATTTAGAAATTAAGGCTCCAATTACAATTCCACCTGGAAACCACATATGAAAACGATTCATCATTTTACTCATCATATTTCCTTGATATGCATCTGCAATCATTGGGTTACAAGCCGCTTCAGTACATCCATTTCCGAAGCCAATTAATAAGGTAGAAATTAGTAATCCAACATAACTTCCAGAATATATTGTCATAATAATTCCAATTGCGTGCGCTAAAAAAGCAAATTGCATTATTATTTTTCCTCCAACAATGTTGTAGATTAATCCACCAACAACCATAGAAATAGGAAAACCTAAGAACCACATAGAATTGATATATCCTAATTGTACTCCAGAAAGATTTAATTCCAATCCTAATTGTGGTAAAATACCTGCTCTTATACTAAATGAGAAGGCATTTGTGATTACTGCAAAACAACTCGCATAAAATAGTTTTAGATTTGTAGCATTTGATTCGTTACTTGATGTTCCCATGTGTTTATAATTTATATATAGTTAATTTTAATTATTAATTTATTCACGCCAATCCAAAACCCTTAAAATTAATTCTTTGAATTGTCTAAGTAGTTTTTCAAATGAATTAATGATTGATTTTGGTTTTATTTTTATTTGATTTTTGGTAAAAAGTAAATTATAAAAAATCAATTCGAGCAAATCTAAAGCATAATGAAGTTTGAAAATCCCTCTTTATTACTAAAAGTTGACACTATTTTATCTCTTGTTATGGGTTCGTAGGAATGTGCCGTGCTAATTAAGTGTAGAGAAGATAGGGTAATGTCCTTCAAAAGTTCCTCATTTGGATCTACGAGGGCATTGTTCAGCGTTTCTACGGCGGCGGCAATCTCGATTTTGGCATTGGCATCGGTACTGGAATCCTTACAAGATGTTAGAGCAAAAATGATCAGAAACATCATGCTTATACCAGCAATCTTGAACGAGTGTTTGACGATCCTGAAAAGTGAATAAAAACTATCTGTCGTTGGTCCGGTTTGAATTTTGTTCATAAATTTTGATTTTAATCGATAAAAATTTAAAAAGGTTCTCTTATGGTGGGTTCTAAAAATTGATTTTTCCCTGTTGCTTTTCTTTTGTTCTTCCCTTAACGGGCTGTTCTTGTACCCTTTCTCATGGACCTGGCCCACCATTTTGTATTTTGCGATCAGTCTTTCCTGTTTTCACCCGTATAGGATGTCCTCTCTGGTACTGCTCATAATTTATTTTCTATTTCATGTATCACTTTTAAAGTCTTTAACATAGAATCGGGGGTTACTGAAATAGTATCTATCCCTTCCTCTATCAGGAATTTTGAGAAATCTGGGAAATCGGAAGGGCCTTGACCACAGATCCCAACTTTGGTTTTATGTTTCTTGGCCGTGGCAATCAACATTTTAATCATGATTTTTACGGCACAATTGCGTTCGTCGTACAAATGCGCTACCAAACTGGAATCACGATCTAGTCCCAAAACCAATTGGGTCAAATCGTTTGACCCAATGGAAAACCCATCGATCATAGGGGCAAATTGGTCGGCTAAAATTACATTGGAAGGCAATTCTGCCATTAAATATATTTCCAAACCTCTTTCCCCTCTCTTAAGACCATTTTCTTCCATGATATCCAAAACCTTGGTCAATTCTTGTGGCGTTCTACAAAAGGGAATCATAATGGTAATATTTTCCAGACCGAATTGATCCCGTACCATTTTGAGCGCTTTGCATTCCAGTACGAATGCTTCTTTAAAGGTCTCGGAATAATACCGGGATGCCCCCCTCCATCCAATCATTGGATTTTCTTCTTTCGGCTCAAAATGATTCCCTCCCAATAAATTGAAATATTCATTGGTTTTGAAATCGGATAATCTGGTAATCACTCGATTAGGATAAAAAGCGGCACCTATTTTTGCGATGCCCTGTGCTAATTTATTTATGAAAAAAGCTTCCTCGGATTCGTACCCTTTAATCAATTCGGCAATGGAGGCAGAAAGGCCAGGGTCGTTAAGCTCCCTGTGCCTTAAAAGTGCCAACGGATGCACTTTAATGTAATTGTTGATTATGAATTCTTCCCTTGCCAAACCCACTCCTGCATTTGGAATTTTTCTATATTGAAAAGCCAGTTCTGGGGAACCAATATTCATCAGGACAGGTGTTTTGGTTGTCGGAAATTCCTTGTAAGCAGTTTCGTGAAGTTTGTAGTTTATTTTTCCTTGGTACACCTTTCCAATATTGCCTTCGGCACAGGAAACCGTAATATCCTGTCCATTTTCGAGTAAAGTTGTGGCGTTGGCTGCACCTACTATAGCTGGGACACCTATTTCACGTGCTATAATGGCAGCATGACAGGTTCGCCCTCCTTTTTCGGTTATGATGGCCGAAGCCTTTTTCATAAGAGGCTCCCAATCTGGATCTGTCATTTCGGTAACCAAAATATCGCCCTCTTTAAAATCGATCTCATCGGCACTACCATCCCTTCCATCCAAAGAAAAGATGCGATACACCTTTCCATTTCCAATTTTATCACCCACGGCAACTCCTTCCAAAATAAGTTTATCGGACAATTGATCTATATCCTCAATTTCATATTCTTTAATGCTGCCCGTTTGTTCTTGAGAATGTATGGTCTCTGGTCGTGCTTGAACAATGTACAGTTCATTGGAAAGTCCATCGATGGCCCATTCTATATCCATTGGGCACCAAGAGCCTCTTAAAGAACTGTAGTAGTTTTCTATTTTTTGTACCCATTGGGCCAATTGTACAATTTGGGTATCCTTTAAGCAAAAAGTATCTTGAATTTTTTGATCTACCGGCACCTTTTTTACAGTTTCAAATGGTTTATTTTCATATACCATTTTATGTGTCTTTTTGCCCATTTTTTTATCAATAATGGCACTAAAACCTTTCTGTAATGTGGGCTTGAACACTATAAACTCATCCGGGGAAATTTCACCTCCTACCACCAGTTCACCCAATCCATAGGCTCCGTTTATTAAAACTACATCTTTGAAACCACTTTCTGTATCCAAAGAAAAAGCTACTCCGGAAGAGCCCAGATCTGAACGTACCATTTTTTGAACGCAAACCGATAATTTTATGATAAACTGATCAAATCCTCTGGAAGAACGATACGAAATGGCGCGATCGGTATATAATGATGCAAAACAACGTCTTATGGCGATTAACAGCATTTCTCCACCTCGGATATTCAAATAAGTGGATTGTTGTCCTGCAAAGGAAGCATCAGGTAAATCCTCTGCCGTGGCTGAGGAACGTACGGCTATATCTGTTGCTTCTTGACCGTAATCTTCGGACAAGACATAATAAGATTCTAAGATCGACTTTTCCATCGAAACGGGAAATTTACCATTGGAAATCAATTTTCGAATGTTGGATCCTGTTTTTCGAAGCTGAATAATGTCCGTGGCATCCAGACCCTCTAAAGCTGCATTGATTTTTTCCTTCAAATTGTTTTCGGCAATGAAAGCATCATAGGCATCTACTGTCACTGCAAAACCGTTAGGGACTTTGATGTTTTGGGCGGTAAGGTTTTGAATCATTTCGCCAAGGGAAGCGTTTTTGCCTCCAACTCTCGGTAAATCATCCATTCCAACTTCGCTCAATTTTTGGATATACTTTTTTTTATTTTTCATAGCACTTAATCTTAATAGTTTTTTACGAAATCAATTTCGTAGATTGAAAAAAAATTATTGTTTGTTCAAAACTTTAAATATGACTATTTGTAATACTTTTTTGTGTTCGTAATATAATTTTCGTATTATGTTTATTCATTTTTATATTTTTTCATTATTATTTAATTTTAATATGTTTAAATGATTTCTGCCCTTATAATAAAAAACTCCCATGCTCATTTTGAGGTTCTAGAATCCTTTTCCAACGGCCTGTCCCGTATCCCATCCATTGGTCACTTGGGTACCTAGGTCTATGTGATCCTTCAAAACCTCCCAACGAGACCGGGTCCGAACGAGGAATAACCCTTGTATAGAGCTAGGACACGCCCTTGCCTTTCTTCTCGATGCCGACCACCACGAGTTTTTTGTTCTTGTCCTTTTTCCTCGAAATCAAAAAGGGAGAGGTCTTTATGTTTTTGCTCCATTTTTATTTGCTAGCCATACCCCCTTTTTTAAGGCTCGACTAATTATGTCTTACACTTTTATTAAATGATTAGGAAAATCCTTTACATTTTCGCAACAAATCTGTTCCATAACCTGTTGCAACTCTGTTTTCAATAGCGATATAGTATGATTGCCACCTTGGGATCCCAATGCCGCTACTCCGTACATAAAGGAACGTCCCAGAAAAGTAAATGCCGCACCAGAGGCCAATGTCCTTGCTATATCCGGACCCGAACGGAGTCCGCTGTCCATCATCACCTTTATTTGATCTCCGTATTCCTTGGCAATACGGACCAAAGGTTTTATGGTCGATTCCCCCGCATCCAACTGTCTTCCACCATGGTTGGATACGATGATGCCATCCAGGCCCAAACGAACCGCCTTTTCAGCATCCGCTTCATTGGATACTCCTTTAAGTACCAATTTACCTTTCCACATATCGCGTATGGGCTTTATTTTTTCCTCGTTCAACCTTCCAGAGAAAGTTTGATCCATAAATTTGCCCAACTGTTTCATATCCAGATTTTTCGGCATATAAGATTTTAAGGTCTCAAAATTGGGTTGTCCGTGCACAAGGGTCTTTATGGCCCATTCCGGTCTGCCCAATATTTGCAGGATGTTCTTGACCGACATTTTGGGAGGCATGGCAAGCCCGTTTCTTATATCCCTTGGCCTAAAACCAAAGGTGGGCACATCGCAAAGAATTACCAAAACCGGACAACCTGCAGAATCCGCCCTTTTTATGATATCGTTCCTCAACCTGTTTTCGGTAGGGTGGTACAGCTGAAACCAAGCCTGCCCCTCGGTTATCTCGGCAATCCGTTCAATACTGCTCGTGGTCACCGTACTGAGGACAAAAGGGATATTGTGGTCAAAAGCGGCCTTGGCCAAAATCTCCGGGGCGTTGGGCCACACTAATCCTTGTAGCCCCACTGGAGCGATACCAAAAGGAGCGTCATAGGTGTGTCCGAACAATTTTGTTTTCATATCGGACTTTGTAAACTTGCTCAAATAGTAGGGCAACAGTTCCACTTCTCGGATATCAGAGGTGTTCTTGTGAAGGTTCACATCTTCATTGCAGCCGCCATCCAAGTATTCAAAGGCGAATCTTGGGATTTTTCGTTCTGCTTTTTTTCGCAGATCGTAAACGGAAGGGGACTTGCTGTTAATTTTTAAATCCACTTTCTGGTTTTTATTGATATACCTTTACATATTGTTTGGAAGTTCCCAAACCTTCTATGCCCAATTCTACCACATCCCCAGGTTTCAAGTATTTTGGAGGGTCAAAGCCCAATCCGACGCCGGAAGGTGTCCCCGTAGAAATAATATCCCCGGGCAACAAGGTCATAAACTGACTGATATAGCTCACGACCTCCTGTACGTTAAATATAAAGTCCGATGTGTTGCTATTCTGCAAGGTCTTGCCATTGAGCTTTAACCATAGGTTAAGATTGTTGGGGTCTTGTATTTCATCGGAAGTGGCAATAAACGGCCCTATGGGGGCAAAGGTATCGCAGCCTTTTCCCTTGCACCATTGTCCTTGTTTTTCTATCTGGAAGGCGCGCTCACTATAATCATTGTGCAAAACATAGCCCGCAATGTGATCAAATGCATCTTCCTCCGAAACATATGAGGCCTTTTTGCCGATTACGATGGCCAGCTCTACTTCCCAATCCGTTTTTTCGCTTCCCTTGGGAATAATCAGATCATCATTGGGACCCACAATGGCAGAAGTTGCCTTAAAGAACAGTATCGGTTCTTTGGGTACTTCCATCCCGCTCTCGGCCGCATGTTTAGCGTAATTAAGCCCCACACAGACAATTTTTGAAGGCCGTACCAAGGGCGACCCTAGACGTTCATTTTTGGAGATTATGGGGCTATCGTCCCTATTTCTTTCCAACCAACTACTTAATCGTTCTATACCGCCAGTTCCGAAGAAATGCTCGTTATAATCTTCCCCAAATGCGGAAACATCGATTCGTGAACCATTTTCCAACTGAATACCAGGTTTCTCCTTTCCGTAACTGCCAAATCGTATTAATTTCATCTATTCAATTTTATTATTTTATAATGTCCTATTCTAGGAACTCATTTTTATCCGTTTAGCTTAATAAAGCCTCCATCAATTGGAAAATCGGTACCTGTTATAAAAGAAGCCTCATCGGAAGAAAGGTAGAGTGCAAGGTTGGCAACCTCTTCCGGTTTCCCCATACGCCCAATGGGCTGCGACTTGGACAATTTATCGAACATTTCCTTTTCTTTTCCGGGATAGTTCTTACTGATAAACCCATCTACAAAAGGGGTATGAACCCTTCCTGGAGAAATACTGTTACAACGGATGCCAAAGGCCAAATAGTCCTTGGCCACGGAATAGGTCATGGTAAGTACCGCTCCCTTGGTCATGGAATATGCAAACCGATCTACTATTCCAACCGTTGAAGCTATAGAGGCCATATTGATGATCACCCCTCCTTTTGACTTCATGTGGACAACGCATGCCCGCATACAATTGTAGACCCCTTTGACGTTTACCTCATACAATCGATCCAGATCGGTCTCTTCCGTCTGTTCCAGATTACCGACATGGGCAATTCCCGCGTTATTGATCAAAATATCGATTGGACCCTTGGCGGCAATATTTTTAAATGCCTTTCTTACCTCATTTCCGTTGGACACATTGCATTGGTATGCTACGGCGTTCCCTCCCTTGGTCTCGATGGCTTTTATGGTCTCATTGGCATGTGAAGCACTGAGTTCCAGAATATGGACCATGGCTCCTTGTTCCGCAAAGGCCAAACAAATGGCCCGCCCTATCCCACTACCGCCACCTGTAACGACGGCCGATTTATTTTTTAGACTAAATTTCATTTTTTGCTGATTTGGTTAACTTTTGGCATTGGCCTACATCAACTGTTTAAAGACTACCTATTTTGGTAATGTTCCCCTGTTGACACTTTTATTAGATCCACCGCCCTAGCTATCTTGGCATGGGCCAAAATAGCCTCCGAGCTGGTTGGTTCTTCTATTTTTTATCCTCCTCTTCATTCTTTAATCCATCTCTCACACGGGCTACCTCTCTTTCTTGGATGCCGCTGGCGTTATTTTTGAAATTCAATCTGATATAGGAGAGTACTTTAGCAATATCAGCATCGCCCAAAAGGTCAAGTTTAGGCATCTCGCCGTTGAAGGGCTTTCCATTTACTGTAATCGGCCCTTTCTGCCCCTCTAATAATAGTGTTATTAGCCTATTTTTATCTCCGGAAACCCAGTCCGATTCCACTAAAGAGGGAGCGGGATAATTACTCATGCCGCCCATTCCATCTCCCTGATGGCATACAATGCAATAAATATTATAAATTTTATGACCTTCATTCGCCATACCAATGGCAAGGTTATCTTTGATCTTGTCAGGAGTCTTAAGGTGAGTTAGCATTTTACGCTTTTCCATTTTTGCTAACTGATCCGTTCCGAATTTTTCTTTATCTCCCTTAAACATGATTCGCCATATCTTTCCTGTGACAATATCGCTTACATATAAGGAACCATCAGGACCCATTGCTATCCCCATCGGGCGATGAGCAGCATCCCCTGAACTCACCATAATTTCTTTCTCAGCAAATCCATCAGCAAATACTTCCCAAGGGCCTGACGGCGCACCGTTTTTGAAAGGAACAAAAGCAACAATATAGCCTGATTGTGGGTACGGGGCGCGGTGGGCTGATCCGAAAAAAACAATAAAAGCTCCATTTTTATAATGGTCAGGGAATTGATTGCCGGTATAAAAGAAAAGATCATTCGGCGCCCAATGTCCTGGGAAGCCAATTATAGGATCTGTAGGTTTATCCACATCTTTCAAATCAACACCAAGGTATTCGGGAGACACTACTCTTTTATTTTGCAGTTGGTCATAATAATAGTATGGCCACCCACCGTTCATTCCTTCTTTCACTTCAAAAAATTCTTCAGAGGGTAACATTGCACCTTCCCATTCTGAATAAAGTGATGGCCAATGTTGACCCAGATTGTCTCTGCCGTGTTCTACAACGAATAAAGTATTAGTTGCATGATTCCAGTCCATAGCTATCCCATCTCTAAGTCCGGTGGCATACCGAACTCCGTCTTTTTGAGTTTGATCAAGTTTATTCGCATCAAATTTCCATATGCCGGCATGTTCAGCAAATTCAGGGCACGGATATTGACCGGGGCTTTCGAGAGTCCTATCATCTGTCTGACAATTATCAGTAAGTGACCCAAAATTAACATACATGTGTCCATCGTCGTCAAAAGCGAGCGTTTTACCTATATGTGAAGTATAAATACCGTATGTAAGAACAACTTCCATTTTGCTTTCAGGTACTAGTTTACCAGGGGTTAACTTCTGTCTATAAATAGCGTCTTTAGTACTAAAATAAATATAACCATTGTATATTCTCATTTCTGTTGGGCCATAACCTTTCTCAGCTTTGTAATCTCCAAAATAGACGATACTGTCAGCCTTACCGTCTTTGTTCATATCTCTGATAGCAACATTTCCCGAATCTTGCTTTGCATAGGTAAGTTTTACATAAATGTCACCATTATTATTCACGGCCAGATGTCTGGCATTGCCAATACTGTCTGCAACAACCACAGCTTCAAACCCATCGGGGAAGAAAAGGCCGCCATTATCAATATCTCCTGCTGGGAGGCTTGATTTTTGACTGCAGCTGGATAAGAAGGCACTCAATATAAAAATCCATAACAGTTCAAAAAAATGTGTTTTCCATAAATTCATTTCACTTTATTTTATTAGGTTAAAATTATTTTATTAGGTTAAAAGATTCATTAGTATGTCAAGTAATAAGGCAAAATATCACCAGTCTTTGGCTTGATTCAAAACATAGTACGTATTTTATATCATGTTAAAGTGTGCCTCTTCAAATCGAAAAACAGGTTGACTTAATAATGTGAATCAAAGTATTCTGAAAATCACTATTTTAATATTGGAAAGCGATTTTATCGAAATTCACGGATTATCATTAGGTATTTTTTTTAACCTTTGATATTATTAAGTCAACCTGTTGGTTGGGATTACATTAGATAGCTTTCATTTTCTTCATATTCCAAAATTAGTATCAAGTTCACCTTGAGGTATTTGAAATAGGTAATGGCTTGCGTTGACAGGTTGAGTGCCATATATAATCTGAAATTCTGGATTTAAGGTCTCCTCTAATATTCCCCATCGTCTGAGGTCATTAAACCTAGAGCCTTCGCCCATTAACTCAATCAGTCTTTCATGCTTCAAAATATCGAATACTTCAGTATCCGAATAATTTCCAGCGGTATACTCAAAGATGCCAAAACGTCTACGCACTATATTTATAAAGTTAATAGCACCTGATGGATTGCCCAGCATGAGCGCACATTCAGCCCTCATCAGCAACACATCGGCATACCTCATCATCCTAATGTTATTTCCTGACGCAGCCACACCTGCGCCTACTCCCGTTTCTGAAGGTTTCACTTCTCTGTTATTTTTTTTCTTGTAGAAATAGCCCAACGAAGCAAAATCATAGACACGATTGGGATCTTCAGTACACTTGTCACACCATGTGTCGTCCCCAGCTATACCACCGTAAAATGTTTCTGCCCCTCTAGGATCAATAAAATCTGTACCTGATTCGTCCTTATACATAAATACCTGTTCCTTCTCTGGCGGAAACTTCCAGTTTGGCCATCCGTTCCAACTATAAAGCTGCTGCATCATGTTGTTCATACCAGGACTCGCACGGTTTTCAACATCACTAAACATGGCTGTGGTATTATTGGTGCCAGCAAATACTGATTGGAATTCAAAAACACTTTCAATATTATTTTCATTGGTTTCTCCAAAATTATATAGATAGTCCTCAGCCGACAACAAGTCGTAATGACCTTCTAACTTAGCAAATTCAATTTCAGCTGGTCCATATTTCTTAGTGTACAAATACAATTTGCCAAGAAAACCGGTCGCAGAACCTTTAGTAGCACGGCCTATTTGATTTTCTGGATAGTCTTCAACATCTTTTAAAACTGATTGGGCAATCTTAAAATCACTCTCTGCCACGGCCCAAACTTCTTCGGCGCTATTTGCTAGTGGGGCATCAATATTCTCGGTTTGATCAAAACTTGTACGGATTGGCACCTTCCCCCAATTATTGGCCAAATTAAAATAGGCAAACCCTCTCAAGAAATAAGCCTCTCCCCGTGATCGAATGACATCATCATTCGGCGGATTGTCCGCCAAATAGACATCACTTACATTAATAACCAAGTTAGACCTCAAGATCATCATATAAAACATTCTCCACAAGTATTCAATTGATAGGTTGCTTTCATTGTGTTGATACTTCATCATTTGAATAATAGGGATTTCGTCACCACTACCTAGAGCTCCTGCGGTGGCCTGTGATTCATTGCCCAGTACGTCCCAAATTTCTGGCCACTGATAACTTCCCATTCCAAACTGAAAAAAGGGTATATAGGCCGCATTGGCACTCTGAACAATTTCAGCTGGTGTCTTGAAATATGTGTCGAACGTAAACTGTTCAGGATTACTCAAGTCTAGTATTTCCTCATCACATGAGGCAAAAGTGAGAAAGCATAGAATAAATACTCCGATTATTTTAATTCTATTATTTGATATATTTTTCATGTTTTTATTTTTAAATTTCATGTTTTTATTTTTAAATTATAAACCTACTTGAATTCCAACAACAAATGTCCTTGCTATTGGAGGGGTAAAACCTGTAATCCCGCGAACGAGATTTTCACCGCCAACTTCAGGATCAAATCCATCATACCCAGTTAATGTAAGTAAGTTTTCACCGCTTGCATATAATCTAAGATTAGTTAATCCGAATTTAGAGGTCAGTTCATCGGAAAACGAATAGCCGAGAGATAGTAGTTTTAACCTAAAATAAGTGGCATCTTGTACCTCTAGGCTAGAAGGGCGTGTGTTTCCTACAGCGTCACCACTAAGAGCCCTTGGTTGAATTCCGTTTCCAGGCTGTGACTCGCTTATCCATCTATCAAGCACATTAGTTTCTTGATTCCCTATTCTAACACCAGCACGATTCCATTTATAGGATCCGGAATACAGGTCCAAATTTGCTGCTCCCTGCCAAAACATGCTAAAGTCGAGCTGCCCATAATCGAGGCTCAGATTTAATCCGAACATTTGTTTAGGAATTGGATTACCAATTTCGGTACGATCATCAGCAGTGATTTGCCTGTCACCGTTTATGTCCTTGAATTTAACGTCTCCTGCGCTAGTGGATGCCTCCTGAAAATAGTTAAACCCATTGGATACTGCCGAAGCATTCGCTGCATCTATTTCTGTTTGGGTCATAAATACTCCTTCCGCTATATATCCATAAAAATATCCAATTGGATAACCTTTCTCAGTTCTCGAAACTCCGGAAAGAAAAGGTTGTCCAAGGCCTAATGATGTAACTTTATTTTCCGTATAGGTATAATTGGCATTTACAGTGTAGCCCACTTTACCCAATTTGCCTCTCTTGTTTATCTGAAGTTCAAGTCCTCTGTTCTTTACCGAGGCAGCATTGACTATAGCATTGCCATTAATATCATCTCCTGCTCCAGTTGCCGATCCTCCCGTTCCATAGCCTAACGACAATGGACTAGGTACTGCAAAAAGTATATCATTGGTTTTCTTCTCAAAATATTCGATCGTACCTGTAAGGTTATTGTTAAATAAGCCATAATCTACTCCAAACGTCAATGATTCAGTAGTTTCCCATTTTATATTTGATGCGACGTTTTGAGCTACTGTGGCTCCTGGAGCGAATTCTTGTGAAACCCCCAATGGATATGCACTTCCTTGTGAAAACACAGAAGATAAATAACGATATTGACCGATCGCATCATTACCTGATTTACCCCAACCTGCTCGCAATTTTAACTGACTAATTATATCGTTGTCTTTGAGAAAAGACTCTTCATTTATTTTCCAAGCAACTGACAACGAAGGGAATCTACCCCATCTATTGGAAGGTGAAAAGTTAGGAGAAGCGTCTGTGCGAAAGTTGGCGGTCAAAAGGTATTTTGATTTATAATCGTAATTTAATCTTCCGAAATAAGATAGCCTAGAATCATAAAAGATATCTTGAGTAGGTGTCTGTGGATTAGTTGCTGCACTGACTACTTTTATTTCATTTGTAGCATACCCAGCGGCGGATATACCTAATCCTCCCCCTACGATATCATTTTGCCAAGTGTTTCCAACTAAAACTGATATATTGTGGTCTCCCAATTTTTTAGAATAATTTATATAGTTTTCAACTATTGGTGAGTATAAATATGAACTGGATGCTTGCATTGCGTTAACTACATGGTTTGAAGCATTTATATATTCATCAGTCCATTGATTAAATCGTTGGAAATTACCTTTTAGCCCAGCCTGCATCGTATAGCTAAAACCTTCAAAAGGCTTAATTTTGACATTTAACTGACCCTGATACGACAATGCATTAGTTTCAGGGTGTACCTTGTTTGGTCTAGTTAATGGGTTACCCCAGTCTGAGGCATCATTTATCCTATCGACATCGCTATATCCTCCGATTTGATTTTCATCGTAAATTTCTTTGTACGGCATATATCCAAATCTGACCCCGGCCCTTACACCTTTATCAACTTTATAACCTAAGGCAACATTTACTCCAAAATCAAGCCATGGCTTAATTGCAAAGGTGTTCTTGGTGCGTAGATATGTTGCACTTGAGGAGGGACCGATTACAATATCCTCATCGGAACGATGGCTAAGCGAAAAATAATAAATTGTTTTATCTGTTCCTCCTGAAAAATTCACATTGACTTCGGAAGTTTTACCAGTTTTCCAAACTTGGTCCTGCCAGTCGGTTACATCTATTCTTACCGCGTCCGTAAGCAATTTAGGGGGAATAGATTGACCTGCATTTGTCAGTGCATCCTGAACATAGTCTATGTATTGATTTGCATTTAGCACATCCCTCCTATTAGTTGTTGATTTTAAACCGCTCCAAAAATTTACATTTACTTTCAAAGCTCCTATTTTACCACTTTTGGTAGTGACCAATATTACACCATTGGCTCCACGCGATCCATAGATAGCTGTAGATGAAGCGTCTTTTAAGACCTCAATATTCTCAATGTCATTGGGGTTTACAGAAGATAGGTCACCATCTAAAAAACCATCGATCACTACTAAAGGATCTGTATTGTTAAGTGTTGTTATACCACGGATACGAATTTTACCCCCTGATACGTCCACGCCCGGTGCGCGTCCTTGGATTAGACCGGCCACACTAGTTGCTTGACGATCACCCAAATCTTCTGACGATATTGAAGAAACGGCACCTGTTACGTCACTCTTTTGAACAGAACCATAACCAACTACCACAACTTCATCCATACTAACGGCACTTTCCTCCAAAATGATTGAAATGGTAGTCCGTCCGTTAAGGGCGATTTCTTGGGTTGTATATCCGATGTAGTAAACAACTAGTGTTGCATTTTCATTGGAAACATCAATGGAAAAATTACCGTCAAAGTCGGTTTGGACACCGTTTGTGGTTCCTTTTTCAAGAATGCTTGCACCAGGTAAGGGGGTGCCATTCACATCCGTTACCATCCCCGTGATTATAGATTGTACCACCATTGGTTCAACAGAAATATGATCTATAGTTGGCGCTTTGGAAACTTTATCCGTTAGACTCTGCCATAAAATAACCTGAGTCCCCTTGACTTTGTAATTGGTATTAGTGTTCTCAAATAACTGTTTAAGCACCTTATCAATGTGTCCCTTGTTAAGTTTGAGAGATAACTTCCGCTGAAGATTGACATGCTTAGTATTATAAATGAAATTAAATCTTGTGTTTGATTCGATATTATCTATAACTTCAAGTACTGTAGCATTTTCAACATCTATGGAAACTTTGGTCTTTTGGGCATAGCTTTCATTGGCATGCAAACCCAACAGGGTAGTGAACAATAAAAGCGTGGTTAATTTCATTTTTAAGTCGAATTTAAACAAAATTGTTCCCAACCTAGGCTGGTTTAAGTTTTTTTTCATAATTTTGAATGTTTATTAGTGGTTAGTCAATTAATTTGCACAATCGCTTTTTATTACCGGAAAATGTTAGCGCTTTTTCCGGTTTTGTTTTCTCATAAAACAAAGCGTCGGCGACTGAGATTTTAAATCATAGGCATTGAAATTTGTTTTGGTTATTCTTGAGTTATTTTACTTTATTTTTACTTTATTTTCCTCAATCTTAAAATCAATACTATGGATATCATTAAAGTACCCAAGTACTTCTCCAATGTCCACATTATCAAAACGTGCATTGAAGACCTCTTTTCCTAGTTCAGCATTGGCGTTGACAATTTCTATGTTATAATGGCGCTCGAGTTTTTTCAAGATGTTATTAAAGGTCAAGTCCCTAAAAATCAAATCACCCTGTATCCAAGAGGTGTAAAGGCTTGTATCTACTTCCTCCACCGTTATACCCATTGAATCTTGCTTATAAGATCCTTTTTGTCCTGGGGATAACTCAACAGCACCCTCTTGTAATCGGTCTTTTTTGTTCAGATGTACAACACCTTTAACCAGTACCACATCTATATGCTCATCTTCACCATAAGCCGAGATATTAAATTCCGTACCGAGCACCTTTACATCCAATTCATCAACATTTACAATAAATGGGTTTGATTCATTCCTAGTAACATCGAAATAGGCCTCTCCCGTAAGAAATACTTTTCTAGGACCTTTACCTAAAAAATTCACTGGATATCTTAAAGAACTACCAGCATTTAGGTAAACTAAGGTCCCATCCGATAATTCCAATTGAAACTTTTTTCCATTGGGTATTTTTAAGGTATTAAACACCAAATCTTTCTTTTCAGTTACGTGGGAATAACTTATCTGATCTTGTTTTTGGGTGCCAACAATATTTCCTTCCGAGTCCCTAACTTCTTTAGCCCCATTAACATCAATGGTTTGAATAGTTCCGTTGTCCAATTCCAGGGTTATGGATTCGTCATTTGGTATAAGAACATCTTGGTCTTGAGCTGAAAAGAAACCTTGTTGATAGAAAAGTCCTAAGCCAAATAGCAATACGATCGCAGCGGCATATTTTGTCCAATTTGGCAAAAGCCTTTGAACCGGTTTGTCAGTCTTATCTATTTGATGGCACACTTTGTTGTAAGCTTCTTCAACATTGTTTTTTAAGGTTGCCAAGTTTAGATCATGATAATCACGAACATAAGATTCAAGAACAGCCTGATTGATTGGATCCTTCAACCAGTTCCAGAATTCAATTATCTCCTTTTCCGTAATAGTACCAAGAAGAAACTTTATTATATTTTTTTTCATTATATTTTCATTATATTATCACCTAATTTTCTCTTGTATTGTGTGCTTTTTGAAGTCATTTTTATTTCACAATTCATAACCAATACTATAAAAAATTACTAAACCCTTAAGAATATCAATTTTTTTTTTGATATTCGCACAAATATTCCAACAACTAACTAAATTAACACCTAAGTTTAAATGAATGAAATTGAGGCAGTAGCTGCCATAAATAAGGGCGACCGGAGTGCTTTTAGATACTTATTCAACTTATTTTACAATCGTCTTGTGGCATATATAACCACATATACCCATGATAAAATACAGTCTGAAGATATTGTACAGCAAGCATTTATTAGTCTCTGGAAAGATAGATCCAAGTTGGATGAAACCAAATCCCCAAAACCTTATCTCTATGCTATTGCCTACAACAGATATATTGATACTATCAAGAAAGCGAAAAAACAAGAAAAACTTCTAAGTAAAATTAGTGAACGTGCGCTTGTGGACAGAATAGAAGAGGACACGGATGCCTTGGAAAAACGTATTCAGAAAATGAAACAGGTCATTGATTCCTTACCTCCAAA
>JBDNGW010000088.1:0-4238 GCA_041689735.1 Leeuwenhoekiella sp.
AATACTATAAAACGTGCTGAATCGTCTTAAAAAGGATCAATCTCGTAATTGTAATCAACTGAATTTCAATAGGATAAAATATATCAAAAGTTCTTATTTGATCCGGTTTTCCAAGAATTGGACTTTTCGGAGTGGACTCATCATTCTTCTGTAAACCGTCTTTCTTCCAAAAGCTTTCGGGAATTATTTTTACAGAGATCACTCGAAATGACGATTTTAAGTTTAACAGCATATTACATCAAACTCAGGTCTAAAAGGTTTTTTAAAATTAAATGGAAAATCTTATTATAACATGAAATTGAATGGGATTAGGATCTGATATTTATCTTGAGATTCAGCTTAAAAAAACCGAAATATCGTGCCTGCCGGCAGAAGTAGGCAGGTTTAACTATATGTTTTGAATTCATCGCTGTCACCTTTTCAAAACAACGTTTGACTATTAATTAAATTTTTACCGGGATTACTTTTGTTTTAAACAAAGGTATCGCTAAATTTCAATCTGTTTTAAAACCAATTACTTATGAACCAACTTTCCCTGTCTTTCCTTTTTATATTTATTTTTAGTTCCGTGTTTGGTCAGATGAATACCTTAGACACGCGTCTAATGCATTCCCCAGCGATGGGTACCGATCATATGGCCTTTATTTATGCCAATGATCTTTGGGTTGCAGATAAAACCGGGGAAAACCCAAAGCGCTTAACGATAGATGAAGGAATCGAGAGCAACCCGGTTTTTTCACCGGATGGAAAAACCATCGCTTTTAGTGCGGAATATCAGGGAAATACAGATGTATACACCGTTCCTGTAAGCGGCGGTGTTCCTCTAAGGCTTACCTTTCATCCTTATGCCGACTGGGTAAGGGGCTTCTCGCCCGATGGAAAAAGCGTGCTATTTTTATCCTAGCGCAACGTTTTTACCAATAGAATGGCGCAGTTGTTTACCGTAGAACTTTCGGGTAGTCGTGTGAACCGGTTAGACATTCCGCAGGCCTACTGGGCTTCGTATGCACCGGACGGCAACTTTATGGCCTACACCCCGATTTCCGATAGGTTTACCCAATGGAAACATTACCGCGGCGGTACCACCAGCAGGATCTGGATCTATGATTTCACAACGCACGAGGTAACCGAAATACCCAAACCTTCCGGCGGCAGCAACGATGCGCAACCGCAATGGATGGGCGACCGTGTTTATTTTAAGAGCGACCGTAATGGGGAGTTCAATATTTTCAGCTATGATCCCAGCTCCAAAAAAGTAGCGCAATTGACCGATTTTAAGGACTTTCCGGTACTTAATCTTTCCGCAGCAAACGGCGAAATCCTTTTTGAACAGGCCGGTTACCTGCATAGTCTACAACCCGCTACTGGAAAAAGTGAGAAATTGACCATTGGCATCGCGGCAGATTTGCTTGAACTCCGTTCCCGTTTTGTGAGCAATCCAGATTATGTACGTAGTGTGGATCTCTAGCCTACCGGTGCCCGTGCCGTGGTGGATTATCGTGGAGACATCATCACTTTGCCAGCTGAAAAGGGCGATCCTGAAAACCTTACCCAAACCCCGGGCGCGCATGAAACATTTCCTGCCTGGTCGCCCGATTCTAAACAGATTGCCTATTTCTCTGATGCGAGTGGCGAATATATGCTTCACATTAAAGATCAAAACAGCCAAGAACCTGCCAAGGCCATTGCCCTAAATGGCACCGGGTTTTATGCCTATCCCAATTGGTCGCCAGACAGTAAGAAAATTGCATATGTTGACAATGGCCGCAATTTATGGATCGTGGATGTAAGCAGTGGCAAAAACACAAAAGTAGCCCAAGATATACTCTATACGCCGGGCGTTTACCGCAACCTTTTTGGCGATTGGTCTGCAGATTCTAACTGGATCGCCTATACCCTCATTACCGAAACCAACTACGAGCAGGCCTATCTCTATTCACTTTCAGAAGAAAAATCCCATGCGGTGTCGGATGCATTGGTCAATGTTTCTGCCCCCGTTTTTTATCCGAGCGGCAAATATTTGTATTTAACAGCTTCCACCGATGCCGGCCCCGCTGTAAACTGGTTTGATCAGTCCAACCAAGATGTGCGCGTGAGCAATTCGATTTACCTCATCACACTTCAAAAAGAAATAGGTTCACCTTTTGCCAAAGAGAATGACGTAGAAAAAATTGAAGCCACTGAAAAGGAGCAGGATAAAAAGGAGAAAATGGATGAGAAGGGCGAAAAAATGCCTATAAAAGCCCTAAAAATAGATTGGGATGGCTTACAGCACCGAATTGTTAATATTCCTATACCTGCCGGAAACTATACAGACTTAACCGTGCCCAAAGAAGGCGAGCTCTATTATCTTGCCCAAAATAGCAGCGACGGTAAGAGTGCCCTTTATAAATATGATCTGACTGAGCGAAAAAATGAAGAAATTTTTGAAACTGACATGTTTTTGATTTCCGCCAACGGCGAAAAAATGCTTTATAACACTGATGGTAAATGGTTTGTTTCCGAAACGGGGAAAAAAGCAGAAAATGCTCCATTGAACCTGGATGCGGTGGAAATAAAAATAGATCCCCAGCAAGAATGGACCAATATTTTTAATGAGGCCTGGCGCGTAAACCGGGATTATTTTTACGATCCAGGAATGCATGGCGTAGATTGGCCAGCAATGCGTGAAAAATACAAGGTTTTTCTGAATGATGTTCCCACAAAAGACGACCTCTACCGCATGATGGGTTGGATGTTCAGTGAACTTTCGGTGGGACACCATCGTTTTGATGATCAAGGGGACGATTATCAAGAGCTAAAAGACGTTCCCGGTGGTCTGCTAGGGGCAGATTATACGATCGAAAACGACCGGTACCGGATTCAAAAAATATATGGCGGCCTTAATTGGAATCCTGATCTGCGCTCTCCACTCACCGAACCCGGCGTTATGGTAAGCGAAGGTGACTACTGGAAGTGAACGGAAAGGAAGTTACGGCCAGTGACAACCTCTACAGCTTTTTTGAAAACACGGCGGATAAAATCGTCAAGCTAAAAGTGGGGCCCAATGCGAATGGCGCAAACAGCCGGATGATCAACGTCACTCCAGTACCTTCGGAATGGGCACTGCGCAACCGCGACTGGGTGGAGGGAAACATCAAGAAAGTTGATGAAGCCACAAATGGCCAGGTCGCCTACGTGTATGTTCCCAACACCGCTGACGCCGGCCATG
The DNA here is from genome assembly GCA_041689735.1 of Leeuwenhoekiella sp. GTDB lineage: Bacteria > Bacteroidota > Bacteroidia > Flavobacteriales > Flavobacteriaceae > Leeuwenhoekiella. Next base: position 3,212 of record JBDNGW010000088.1, read on the forward strand.
AATATTTTAAGCGCTATTTCTTTCCGCAGGCAACTAAAAAAGCGATTATTGTGGACGAGCGTTTTAATGGTGGTGGCCAGTTGGCCGATTATGTGATCGATATCCTTAAAAAACCCAAACAGGCCAACTGGAATTTCAGATATGGTAAAGATTTAAAGTCGCCAAGCGCTTCCATACAAGGACCCAAAGTCATGCTCATTGATGAGACCGCTGGTTCTGGCGGAGATTATCTGCCTTGGATGTTCAGAAAATTTGAACTGGGTACGCTCGTGGGCAAACGTACCTGGGGCGGTCTTGTAGGGGTTCTGGGCTATCCAGAATTTATAGATGGAGGAATGGTGACCGCGCCCAATATCGCCTTTTATAACGAAAACGGGTTCCGGATTGAAAATGAAGGCGTCCCTCCTGATGTGGAAGTGGAACAATTGCCAAAAGCGGTAATTGATGGCCACGACCCACAATTGGAAAAAGCGATCGAAATTATACTAAAACAGCTAAAAGAAAATCCAGTGAAAGAGACCAAAACCCCTCCATATCCCACTAAAAGTAGAAAGTAATTCTTTATAATTCAATGTTACGCTAAATATTATGCAACGTATCAGGAAATCATAGATTTTGGGTCAGGCTAAGGCAAAAAATAATTCCATAGCAGTTAGCTATGGAATTATTTTTTAAAGGATAAAGTCTAAAAGATGGCGTACAGTAAATAATCCTCGGGGCAAGCCCACGAGGCATTTAGAGGAATTTTTTTTTGATTGATGAAAACCATCCGTTTTCAAACTTTCCTCAAAAACGCGAGGCAAGCCTCGGGGAATTAAACCCAATAGAGATTAAATATTGGTTTATGCTTAACTCAACACTAGTTGTACAGGTATTTAAAATACGCTTTTACCGATTTTTCCCAACTAAATCGAACTTTTGAGGCATTTTTCTGAATATTGGACCATTTTTTGGAATCATTGGCAAACATGTCTAGGATATAGTCAAAAACGCTGAGCATATTTAATATTTTACTACCGTACGTATC
>JBDNGW010000089.1:0-4757 GCA_041689735.1 Leeuwenhoekiella sp.
AAAGGTGGAATATGCTCAAGAATAACAGTAAAAACAAACAACCATGAAAAAATTAAAAATGGGAATGATAGGCGGCGGCCAAGGTTCCTTTATAGGTGATGTACATAGAAAAGCAGCCAGCATAGACGGCATGATCGATCTTGTGTGCGGTGCCTTTAGCAGTAATGCCGAGCGGAGTATCGCTTCCGCGAAAGCATTGGGGATACCAGAAAAGCGTGCATATAAAAATTTTGAGGAAATGATAGAAAAAGAAGCAGCCATGCCCGAAGGTGAGCGCATGGATTTCGTTTCTATCGTAACCCCAAACCACATGCACTTCCCCCCGGCAAAAATGGCGTTGGAAAATGGGTTCCATGTGATCTGCGATAAACCCATGACCTTAACGCTTGAAGAAGCAGAAGAGCTGCAGAAAATCGTTGAAGAAACGGGACAGATTTTTGGTCTTACACACACCTATACGGGTTATCCCATGGTCAAACAGGCGCGTGAAATGGTGCGCAAAGGAGATCTGGGCGAGATACGTAAAGTTAATGTACATTATCTGCAGGGCTGGATGGCCACTGCTGTTGAAGATGGCGACAATAAGCAAGCGTCCTGGCGCGTCGATCCTAAAAAATCTGGTATCGGTGGTGCGCTGGGCGATATAGGCACGCATGCCGAAAACCTGGTGGAATATGTAACGGGAATCGAGATCAGTGAGATCGCGGCAGATCTTAGCACTTTTGGTAAAGGGCGCGTACTTGATGATGATGGAAATATTCTTTTACGCCTTAAAAATGGCGCCAAGGGAACCATGAGCATCTCGCAGATCGCGGCCGGCGAAGAAAACGACCTTAGTATCCGTGTTTATGGCACTAAAGGAAGTTTTGAATGGCATCAGGAAAACCCCAACGAACTTACGGTGCGCATGCTTGACGAACCTAAAAAAATCTATACCCCCGGTGGAAACGGCACTTATCCCGCATCGGCAGAATATACCCGGATCCCACCTGGGCATCCTGAAGGATATCTCGAAGCTTTTGCCACCCTTTACCGCAGTTTTGCCAAAGAGGTAAATCAGGTGAAAAGTGGTGAAAATCGGTCAGAAGTATTTGATTTTCCAACGGTAGCTGATGGTTTGCGCGGCATGCAGTTTATTTATGCCGCTGTGGAGTCTGGGAAGAAAAATGCGGCTTGGGTAGTAATTCAGTAGGCAGTCTCAGTTTTCAGTCGCAGTTGGCAGTTTTCCGTGAGCAGTCTCAGTGGGCAGTGGCAGTCTCGGTTTGCAGCAGACCTGCAAAGAGGTGTGCTGAGCTTGTGGAAGTGTGTCGCCGACAGTAGGAGTGCCTTCTTGTAGATCCTGTTCGCGGGCAGTAGCAGTTATTAGTCTGACCTGCGAGGTTCAGCGCGGCGCTTCTTGAAGTTTATTGATGAGAAACAAGCGATCCCTGTAGGTCTAATCGCCAATGAAAGAAGGGCATATAAGTTTATTAAATGTGACTGAAACACCAAGCTCAAATAGAACTTAGATTAAAACCACAAATAAATTGCTGAAAAGACCTAAATATTTTGTGAGTCTCAAAAACAAGAGTTACGAATTGGCTTAAAAATTATTAATTTAAAATCTCCAATCAATGAATTTCAATAGAACTATTCTAATTCCTTCCTCTTTTCTGATTTTTGTGCTTTCGGGATGTGGGGGTTATCGGTCGACCCAATTTGAATATGGGACAATAAAAACAGGTACGGATAAGGCAGAAATTATACAAAAATATGGCAGCCCATTCAAAGCGGACGTTAAGCAAGAGAATGGGGACTTAAATGAAATACTTCGTTATAAAGAGGCGGTGGATGTGGGCCAATATACGTACATCTTGACAACAGATCTTTATTTCGAGAATTCAAAATTGATCAAAATAGAACAGAAAGAAAGCAATCCGCCCGGATCAAATGTTGTCGTTGACAAAATTTGATTTTTCAGTTTAGAAGCAAATGATTATTTTCGCTAAACCTCAAAACAAAAAAACCATGAAAACAATAAAAGGCCCCGCAGTATTCCTCGCACAGTTTATGGATGACAAACCACCATTCAATTCGCTGGAAGGCTTATGTAAATGGGCGAGCGATCTGGGCTACAAAGGCATACAAATTCCCACTTGGGAAAATCGTCTTATAGACCTTAAAAAAGCGGCAGAAAGTAAAACCTACGCAGACGAACTTAAAGGTAAAGTACAGAGCTACGGCCTGGAGATTACAGAATTATGTTCGCATTTACAAGGGCAGCTCGTGGCGGTACATCCTGCCTATGATTTGATGTTCGACAATTTTGCTCCAGACGACTGTAAAAACAACCCTAAAAAACGTACGGAATGGGCCGTAAATCAGCTTAAATATTCGGCTAAAGCAAGTCGGAATTTAGGTATTGATGTTCACGGTACTTTTAGTGGCGCACTTTTATGGCACACATGGCACCCTTGGCCGCAGCGTCCGCCGGGACTTGTGGAAATGGGTTTTGAAGAGCTTGCCAACCGGTGGAAACCTATTCTCGATGTTTTTGAGGACCAAGACGTAGACCTTTGTTATGAAGTGCATCCCGGTGAAGATGTGCATGATGGAGTAACTTTTGAACGCTTCCTCGAAGCGACTGGAAATCACAAGCGGGTTAATATTCTTTATGATCCCAGTCATTTTGTGCTGCAACAACTCGATTATATTCAATATATAGACTATTATCATGAGTTTATAAAAATGTTTCACGTTAAGGATGCTGAATTTAACCCTACGGGGAAAAAAGGCGCGTTTGGCGGCTATGGCGACTGGCGTGACCGCGCGGGGAGGTATCGAAGCCTTGGCGATGGCCAAGTGGATTTCAAGACCATTTTCTCCAAATTAACGGAATACGGCTGCGATGTATGGGCAGTCATGGAATGGGAATGTTGCATAAAATCTCCAGAACAGGGCGCCCGTGAAGGAGCACCTTTTATTGCAGACCATATTATCGAGGCCACCGAAAAAGCCTTTGATGATTTCGCGGGAGCGGAAATAAACGAAGACCGACTTAAAAAAATATTAGGAATTTAAACAAACCACAACCATGAAATACGCAATAACCGCATGTGCACTGGCCGCAATGAGCCTTTTAAGCTGTAAGGACAATAAAAACAAGGACGACAACACCCCAACGAGCGAAACCACCGCTATGGAAGACGATTCAATGACCAGCGATCAGGGAGAATGGGAAACTCTTTTTGATGGAAAAAACATGGATGGCTGGCATGCCTATAATGGCGATAAGCCGACACAATGGACTATTGAAGACAACGCCCTCGTGCTTACCCCGGCGGAAAACCGTTCTGGATCTGAAAATCTGATCACCGATAATGAATATACTGATTTTGAACTATCCCTGGAATGGAAAATTTCAGAAGGTGGCAACAGCGGCGTGCTCTGGGCAGTGCAAGAAGATAAAAAATATGATGAGCCTTACGCCACTGGCCCAGAAATACAGGTGCTCGATAATGAGCGTCATCCGGATGCAAAAGCAGGTACTACACACCAGGCCGGTGCACTTTACGATATGATCACACCAAGTGAGGAAGTTGCCAAACCCGCCGGAGAATGGAACACAATGACCTTAACCATAGATCACAAAAACAATATGGGCAAAGTAACACTTAATGGAACTCAAATTGTGGAATTTCCGGTAGAAGGCGAAAAATGGCAGGAAATGATATCTAAATCCAAATTTGCAGATTGGGAGAATTTCGGCGAAGCCAAAACAGGAAAGATTGCCCTTCAGGATCACGGCAATATGGTTTCCTATAGAAATATCAAGATTAAGGAACTATAGTCATGAAGCTCACCGCAATCCCGTGAGTTACAGAAATAGCTCGTTGCGCAAGTTTTAATCACATATACCGATTAAAATACCTTAAAACCCCGTTAATTCGGGGTTTCTTGATTTAAAAAATAGATGGAAAAGCAGTAAATGTACTGCCTCCATTAAATTAGCATCGGTAACCGCAAATAGGCCTTGACAAGTTTCCTTATATTTGCCCCTCAATTAAGCCTATGATAAAGTCGATGACCGGCTACGGGAAATCCATTTCCCAACTGCCCTCAAAAAAAATAACCATTGAGGTAAAATCGCTCAACAGCAAAAACCTCGATCTCAATGCTCGCATTCCTTCGTATTACAGGGAAAAAGAGCTCGAAATGCGCAATATCGTCGCAAAATCGCTAGAACGGGGCAAAGTCGATTTCAGCCTTTATGTAGAATTAAATGGAGAAGAGACCAATGCCTCTATAAACGAAGCCGTTGTCAAGCAATATATGAAACAGCTCGCCAAAGTGGTCAATACCAATGAGGTCAATAATGTTGAATTCCTTAAAATGGCCATTCGCCTTCCCGACACATTAAATACAGAGCGTGATGCCATCGATGAGGAAGAATACGATGCCATTTTGCATGGCCTCGACCAGGCGCTTGAATTAATCAACAGATATCGTATAGACGAGGGCCGAGCACTCCGGGAAGATTTTGAGCTTCGCATAAAAAACATCGGCAAATATCTTGATGAGGTAGAAACCATTGATCCTGAGCGCATGGAAGGTGTGAGGGAACGTCTCCTTAAAAACGTAACCGACCTTAAAGTTGAGGTTGATGAGAACCGTTTTGAACAGGAACTGACCTATTATCTTGAAAAATATGATATTACGGAAGAAAAGGTAAGGCTCGCGAATCACCTCGAATATTTCACCAGATCACTCAATGCCGG